>WRMR01000331.1 GCA_009776995.1 Planctomycetaceae bacterium
ATCGGGCGAGTTGTGTCTTGGGGCAAAACGAAACAGGCCGTAAAGACAACTTCCGACATTTCTGACGCTGGCGGAAACGCCTTGATCGACACGATTTCAGTCTGATCGTCGGAAATCGCCGGGCAGATACAATACAGTAGTGGAATCGCAAGGTAAAGCAAAATTCGTTTTTTCATGATTTCCTCCCGGGTGAAAAGAATCTGTTGGCATACTGGTTCCAGAAACCGGATTAAACCATTCGGCGAAAAACCTTTGATTCTATTATAGCAAATGGGGTTTGAGTTGGGTAGGAGTCAAAATCATGGGACAGACCTTCGTACAATCCATGTCCGAAGCAGGTGGGGCGTGTGATACATCCGGGAAACCATTTCTCCGGCAAAAGTCCCGGGTTGAGAGTCATTTTTTTGCGGGCGAAAAAACCGTGACAAGGCTTGGAATGGCATCCGCCTGGGCAAGAGCGACGACCGTGTCTCCTTGTTGAAGAATGCTTTGGGCGTTCGGCAGATAAACATATCCCTCTCTCAATACGGCTGCCAGGAGCGTTTTGGCAGGCAAGGTCACTTCGTTCAGGCTTCCCTTCGTGACGGGCGAGTCTTGGAAAACCTCCAGTTCGAGGATTTCAATGCCACCGCTGAGAAGTGAAATGTTACGAAAAACAATCGGCCCGCTATTCAGCAGCCCGATGACCTGCTTTGCCATGACGGTTCGCGGGCTGACCGCCTCGTTAATGCCGAGTCGTTCGGTGACGTTGGCGTAGTCTGATCGCGTCACAACGGCCATCCGCTTTTTCGCGCCAAGGGTTTCGGCTTCAACGCAGGCCATGATATTGTCTTCATCGTTCCCGGTGCACGCGATAAAAATATCCGCGTCACCGACGCCTTCTTTCTCCAAATCGTTACGTCGCAAAGCGTTGGCGTGTACGATGGTCAGTTCCTCATCCTGCGACGCCAGATTTTCGCATCGGGAACGGTCAACGTCCATAATCGTTACGGAATATCGACGGTTGGACAGCACACGAGCCAAGTGTTGGCCGGTTTCCCCACCACCAGCAATGATGACTTTCTGTTTCTTGTACGATTGAATATAGAACATTTTTTTCACTTCTGTGAGTCTGTCTGGCTCACCCAAAAGTGAAATCCGGTCACCCACTTCGACCGTGTCTTCGGCAGTGGGAATCGTTGTTTGACCATTGCGATAAATCGACCCGATCCGCACTTCCGGAGGAAGATGTAATTGGCGCAGTTTTTTACCTGTTGCCTGAGATGGCCGCATGATGAGAACATCTTGCATTTCAAGCTGGCCACGGGCGAAATATTCGATTGTCACCGAACTGGAATCGTGGATTCGCCGGGCAAATTCCATGGCGGTTAAATGTTCGGGACTGAGAATCCGGTCAATACGAAAATGATTCTGATAATCAAATGTACTCAAATCGCGAAATATTTTGCCATAAACGCGAACTGCAACGCGAGTTGCGCCCATCTCTTTGGCCATGCTTGCGGCAAGCATGTTGCATTCGACATTTCCGGTCATCGCCAGGCAGAGATCAACCGAAGTCACACCGGCTTGAAACAAAACACTGGATTCAGAAGCCGAACCCACCACGACATTGACATCCATTTCAGAATCGATCTGCGCGGCTATTTCAGGGCTTTTTTCGACAATTGTGACTTTATGTCGTTGCTCACACAAGATTTCTGCAACGGAAGTACCGATGACCCCGCCACCCAGTACCAAAATTTTCATTGCACTTCCTTTGTGATGATTCCCAAAATTGAATAATTATTATAAAATCAATGTAACCACTTGGTCGAAAAATCAGAATCAGGGGTTATCTCGACGGGTGCCAGTGTTTTCACTATAATACCATACAAACGGTGTATTGGCAGGATAACCACTTTGTCAGGTATCGATTAAGAGTACCGCAGTTAGAATGATTGAATGTCACGAGTTGTCATTACAGGTATGGGGATCACCAGCCCCGCAGGTTTGACGTTAAGTTCGTTATGGAAGTCGCTTTCCGAAGGAAAAAGCGGCGTTCGCGCCTGTCTGCCGGAAGAAGGGTTGCCCGTTCCTTACGCGGCGTTTGCCGATGATTTTACCGGCGACATTGATGATTTCGGTGACTTGGAACCGCAATTGAAAAAGACGATCCGCAAAGGTCTCAAGCTTATGTCGCGCGAAATCCAGATGTGTATTGCCGCGACGCAACGTGCCTTGATGGATGCCGGTATTTCCTGCGGCCAACTTGCCCCGGAACGCGTCGGCACTTCAATCGGCTCGGATTACATCCTGACAACGCCCTATGAATTTCTCGATGCTTTCAAGGCTTGTTTCGATGACAACATGCAATTGGATTTCGGAATCTGGGGCGAAAAGGGGCTGGCGAAAATGACGCCACTTTGGCAACTCAAATATCTTTCGAACATGCCCTCGTGCCACATTGCCATTTACAACGATTTTCGCGGTGTTTGCAGTTCGGTCACGCTTCGCGAGGCTTCCATCGGCGCGACGCTCGGCGAGGCAGTACACAATATCAAGTCCGGGAAAGTCGATGTCATGGTCGTTGGCACAACCGGTTCGCGTCTCCATCCGGTCAAAATGGTGCAGGCCATTCGTGCCGAACAGGTTGCGCAAGGGGACTTGGCCCCGGAAACGGCCAGCCGACCGTTCGACAGCGAACGTGAAGGCATGGTTCTTGGCGAAGGTGCGGGCACACTCATTCTTGAATCCGAGAACCATGCGAATCAACGTGGTGCAAGGGTTTATGGTGAGGTTGTTTGCGGAACCTATCCCGCCCATGTCGGCTGCGGATTGACGTTCTGTCGCCGTGATGCCCTGGCCCAAGCCATGTCGTTGTTGCTGGAACGCATCGGCATTTCACCCAATCAGATCGGCCACATCAACGCACATGGCTTATCGACCGGCCCCTGTGACATCGACGAAGCGAACGCCATTCGTGATGTGTTCGGCAGACATCGCATCCCGGTGACGGCGGCCAAAAGTTATTTCGGCAACCTCGGGGCCGGAAGCGGTGCGGTCGAAATGATTGCAGGCGTTTTGGCTTTGCAGGAAAACAAACTGTTCCCCATTCTCAACAACGTGATGGGCGACCCCGACTGCCCGATTACACCTGTACGGGAATTTGGTGTTGCGGCGGGCGATTCCTTCATCAAGTTGAGCGTCTCGCCGCAGGCTCAAGCGTCTGCGGTTTTCATCCGCAAAGCCTCCGTATGACACGCTACCATCGGCAAGTGATTTTTGAACCGTTCGGCGCACAGGGACAAGAGCAGCTGGTGCGGTCGCGCGTGTTGATATGTGGTTGCGGCGCGTTGGGGGGTAGCGTGGCCGCAATCCTTGCCCGGGCGGGAGTCGGTTTTCTGCGTCTGTTGGACGATGACATCGTGACGCTTGGTAATTTGCACCGCCAGTTTCTTTTCAACGAATCGGATGCGGAAGCGGAAACGCCTAAAGTCATCGCTGCCGCGCGGGCATTGCATGCCGCCAACAGCGGCGTGACCATCGAGCCGGTGCAGGTACGCTTAACACGCGAAAATGGGCACGAACTGGTTGCCGACGTCGATCTGCTCATGGACGGTACAGATCATTTTCCGACGCGATTTCTCCTGAACGAACTGACATTGGGTTCCGACAAGCCGCTTGTTTCCGGCGGTGTCACCGGCACGTCGGGGCAGGTGATGACTGTTATTCCCGGTCAAACGCCGTGCCTGGGTTGCGTGTTCGACCCTGCCCTTGCCGATGTTCACGCAAAACCGGGTGTTGCCAAACCGTTCCCCGTGCTTTCGCCGATTGTGCAAGTTGTTTCCGCCTGGCAGGCGATGGAAGCGATCAAAATTCTCAGCGGCCATACTGACCGCATGTCCCACACGATATTCACCTTCGATCTTTGGAACAACCGCATCCGACAGTTCCCGCTTGAACAACTCGCCCGCGAACGTTGTGAAATGTGCCGATCAATGGCAGCCGCTACTGCGATCGAAGTGAACCATCACCGATAAGGACGGCGACCCATTCGGTTTCCTTGAACGCTTGCAGAATGATCTTGACCATGATGGTCAACGGAGCGGCCAAAAACAACCCGATTGCACCGAGCAACCAGCCCCAGATGATGAGCGAAAGGATGATGACGACCGTTGAGATGCCCAGCCCGTGTCCCAGGATTTTCGGGTCAATTCCGTAGGCAAGTGTGCATTCAATCGCGGTGAGACACACAGCATAGAGTAACACCGCAGGCACTCCGCCATCCATAAAAATCAGCAAACCGGGGATAATGGACGCGATAATTCCACCGAGGTTCGGGATAAAGTAAAGGAAACACGCCACCAATCCCCAGAACATGAAACCCGGCACATCAAACCACCAATAAACCAGTGTGGCGGCAATCCCCGAAAGACAACTGGTAAAGGCTTTCAGGAACAGGTAGCGGCGAATTTCCGTGGCGATTTTGTGCAGGTGTTCGTTGGTGATCGGCCCTTTGCCGAAGGCACGATCGATTTTTGCCGGAAAACGCGAAGCCTCGAAAATCATGAACAATGTGATGATAAAAACGAGAAAGCTGCGTTCGATCATCTGTCGCGCCACTTCAGCGGTTTTGGTAAACCAATTATACAGGCTTTGCGCGTTCAACTCAATGAGCGACAGTTCCACCGCCTGCGGAGCTTGCTGCACAAAAGGCAGGACTTCTTCGTTCGGCAAGGGATCGTCGTAACTTGGTGGAACCGAAATGGAATACGTGTCTCCCATACGATCCAAAATGGTTTTGCTACTTTGATCGGCACCTTCATCAGATTTGTCTTCCTCAGCATCGTCCGCCGGAAAATCAAGAGACGGCGACAAAGAGACGGCTTGTGATGGTTCTTGTTGCGGCGGTAAAGGTTTGGCAATATCTGTTTCGATTGCGCTGTTGATCCTTGGCGTATCAATTTCCTCACTGGATAGTGTTTCGTAGCCGTTTTCCTGCGGTTCCGTTTTTTTATCAAAACCGGAATTCAGCCTGTATCCCCAGGTTTCCAACACATCCTCAAGTCGTTGAAACTCGCGGTTGATTTTGCGGGCATATGATTCACGTTTTTCTTTACTCAGTTCGGTGGAGATGGAATTGACGACCAGACGGGTCATTCCGAAAAAGAAAATGGCAACACAGCCGAGTACAATGACCAGCGCAAGAATGCGGGGACAGCCTTTCGACTCCAGCCAACGAAGCGGCACCAGCAGAATGATCGTGGCGAACAGAGCCAGCAACATCGGCGCGATGATACCGCTGGCCGCCTTGATCCCGGCCAGCACGATTACCACGGCCGCCGCGAGGATCAGCCCGCGAAACACAAATTCCTGTTTTGGTGCCGGAGGATAGTGCGGTCCCTGCCCGTGATCGGACGGTTGGGCAGGCAAACGGACTTTTTTGGACATATTTCTATTCTTTCACTGTATCATGCGGAGATCAGCCATTAATGAAAACCGTTCGGAAATCTTGTCGATCAGCAATGATATTATAGCATTTTTCGGCCTATCCTGACAGGCCAAATTTTCGCGCGTACAGAGTGCAGATTTCAGGGGTCAGAGTTCAGGGTAAAAATCACTTTGCGTTTTGCCCTTTGCGCCATCCAATATAATGTTGACGTTTTGTGCGTCCTGGTCGGTAATGATGTCAGCCTTCAAGGCAATTATTTTGGGTTGTAACTTTTTGTGTTTCAATCTGTTACAATCCCATAAATGGAATCTTTTTTCAAGACCAGTTTCCCGTTCTTGTCAGGTTTGGATCCTTGCCAAAATAACATTTACGATTGTTACGATATTCTTTGTGAAATTTTGTAGTTCCATTTCCCCAAAACATCATTCCGTAT
>WRMR01000332.1 GCA_009776995.1 Planctomycetaceae bacterium
CCGGCTGGCATGTCACATTCATTGCAGGTGGCTCATTCGACAGCACGATGTATCACTTGTATCGCATGGACGGCACTACGCTTGGCACCTTCTCAAGACCCGTCGCCATACGCCCAACGCGGGCTGGGTTCATTTATCAGGATCGCCTTGTCACGGCGGAACTCTTTGACCGCTTTACCATCCACGACCGTAATCTTGACCGCACAATTGAAATGCCGGGCATGTATATTTACCGCGTGGCCTACCGTGCCGACAATCCCGACAAGCTGCTTGTTTCGGGAGCGTGGATCAATGAAAAGGACTCGCTGTTTACCGTCGAATACGATGTCAACACCAACGATCAACACCTGATCGAATGCGACGGCAAACCCGCCTACAAATGCACGATTTACGGCAACGAGGTCATTGACACGATTCAAACAGGCGAACACTTTGAAACCCGGCAGATACGCAAGGCGGAACGAATAACGACCACGAGTTGTCGTATCCTGACGCCACAGCCCGACGACAACATGGTCACGCAAAAAGCCCGTGCCTGTCGCTGTAAAAAACGGACTTCGCATAATCCTGAACCCGCCTCGCGTCCCGGTTGTTTGAAGTGTGTCGAAAAGCATATCGGTGCGGCGATGGTCATTCTCTCCGAAATTCATGCAGGTTATGCGTATCACCTGCGTTTGATCGGCCACTTGCATGAGGCCGAAGAGGAAAGCCAGGACTGGGACTCTCTGTTTCGATTGATACGCGCGGCACGAAAAGCATATCAAACGGCCAACATCATCCCTGACTGGGAGATCATCGCACAAGAACTTGCCAACGTCAAGGGAGCCCCGAATGCTGATTGACCATTTTACCATCCGCACCAAGAACGAAACCCAGTGCGTGGTTTCATGGTCGAGCGACTCCGAAGAGATGCAATCATGGATTTTCATCAACGGCAAATACGCCCTTGGGCCGTTCATGCCCATGACAATCGAACGATCCATCACCATTCCGTTTTTGCAAGGCACGACGGCGGTCATTGAAATTCACGAGTTCGATGATCTGGAATTGATCCCGAACTCTTGCGAAGAGATGCCGCAAACCAAACCCTTGCTCTCGTGGAACCCTGTGGAGGAAGCGAAAAAATACCGGATTTATCACGGCGACTTCGCAACGGGCGAAGAAGCGATGGTCAGCGAGGTCAACGCACGGCCGGGCATTGACCGCATGGAGATCAATTCACCTGTCGTACTCAATGGCAAGAACGGTCACTGGTACTGGTTTCGTGTCGAGTCGCTCGACAAGTATAACAACGAGTCCATCAACACCGGCGAGGTGGTCAAATACCATGCAACCGACCTGCCACCCGTGCCGGAGTTGACGATTACAAGACAGCCGAATGGCAAATATCAATTCACAATATTATAAGGAGAGGCAATGGCCACACCAACACCTGATCAATTAGGCATTTTCTACACATCCAAAGACCTGACAACCACCGGAGCGGTTTTGCCCGACCGTGTGATTGGCTCGGGCGCGACGCTCACGAGTCTCCCGATTCCCACGCTCAACGAGGCAACGGATTTCTGGAACGGTGCCATCGGCTTCTTTGTCGGAACCGGCACGACGGCCGCCTTGCGCGGCGTCACGTTTCACGTGCGAAGCTGGGACAACGCGGGCAAACGGCTTGCACTTGCACAACCCTTGCCCATCGTTCCCGCCGCAGGCGATATGGTGCGCCTCGTTCAAAGTGGACGCACCGCCTCCAATCACGAAGTCCTCAACATGAAGGTTTCGGGCAAGCAGCCGGAAATCGAAGGCGTGGCAGGCACCAACGTGACCGGCGTGACGATCAAACGAGCGTCGGCCTTGCTAGGCGAAGGGACGCTGACGCTCACTTACACCTACAGCACACGGACTCTTGCCATCCGCATGGGCTCCGGCAACAACGGCCCCGAAGTCACGCTGACAGGCAACGCAATCAACCTGCCGATTTACAATTCCGATCTTTCAGGATACATCCTCGTTGACGTGGTTTACAGTTCGCTGGCAACGGCCAACCGTACCGACACCTTCACATTGGCCGCGCCGAAGGGTAACCTGATACCCAACTATGAGGGGTACGAGACGAACGATGGGGTCGGTCGCACGCGCTATCACTTGGTTGTCGCCAAAAACAAAGCCACTGTCGTGCAAGATGCGATGAACGCCTTTTCGATTTGGACAGGCAAGCCGCCGGGAAGCACGACCACAACGACCGCAACATCTTCGCCGTCTTATACCGCACCGGCTTCCATTGCCGTTTCCAACGCATCGACTTGGCCAACTCGCGGCTTCTGGATTCGTAACCGGGCCGCCAATGCCGGGGCGGGTGACTTGCGTTATGTTGACTATCGGAGCGGTAACACGCTTTACATCAAAGCCATCAACTGGGGCTGGGTCAATTTCACGTCGGGCAGTATCGAACTCAAGCCCGGCATGACCATCGGCGGTCAGTACAGTGAAAGTGCTGTCATTGATCAGGTCATTCTCACCAGTGGCACTTGGACGGGCGGCACGGCGGCGGGGACGTTGATCCTGAAAAAGTTTACCGGCGACTATGCCAACGCCCGGCAAATTCATTACGAAGGCGTTCAAGCGGCAACGAGTGCCGGTGCGTCCGTCAAAGGCTATCGCGGCCTGCCGACGGTCAGTTGGTCAAGCAATCAAATGGTCGAACCGATCAGTGACATCGACATCGGCATCAATCAACCCTCCGCCGGATTTTACAAAAACCCGGAAAACGAAAACATCGCACCCGAAGGCGTGACGTTCGGCCTCTATCCGTCGCAAGAGGAATGTCTCATTACGGACTCCCTGCTGGGCGGTGATTCGGTCGGTATCTGGATTCGTCAAACGATCCTCGACGGCACACAGGCACGGCAGTCCATTGAGGGTGATCTCAACTTCTGTTATTTCTGATCCAAGGTAACGATGTCTGTATTTGCTTCCATCTCATCACGTTTTGACGCCCATCCCATGTATCGGGATAAGTTGGCCGTGCTATTCGATTCCGTCATGGATGATCGCAACGCATGTTTTTGCAATCAATTCGACATTGGTGGCAAATTTTGGGACGGTCTCGGTGTTCGTTTTGACAGCGAAACACATGGCGGCAAAACGTCGTGCAATATCATTTTTGACGCAACGCCAACTTTTCGTGAAATCATTTCCGGCCGCCGGGATCATTTGCGGGATCATCCCGATAACAATGCTTGTATCCCAGTTCGGTTCGATGCGCCTGTCACGGGTCGAGTCACCGCCGTTTCGCGTTTCGATGCGTACTGGCTTAACAAGCAGTTCATTTATAACCGGTTCGATGCGTATGTCAAGATGCTGGAGGCAGGTGTGCCGGGACGTTTTGACATTCAGTCAAATATCCTGTCACAAACCAGCAATCGCTTTCATGCCATCCCGCAAGAGTGGAAGGCACAAATCGCCGGGCGTTTTGACGCCTTCGAGACCTTGATCGTTGCGATTCCCGTCCGCAAACAAGCCTTTGTGTTACCCGGCCGGCGCGTCCTTATTCGCAATACCGAAACCAACGAACAACGTGACTTGGGCTTCATTGCCTTTGATGCAACAGAGAAGGCCATCAAGGACGTTGACCTGCCTGACGGTGATTACGAAATCACACTGTTACATTCATCGCTGTTTTGGAAAGACGCTCTCGACCGCGTGGTGCGTAACGTCACCATTCGCTCCGGCGAAGAGCCTGTACTGGGCTTGCCGCCGATTCTGAATCTTACGTCCGAGGTCAACAGCGGTATCACAACGATCTCATGGTCGTCCAACAGCGGCGATTACGAGGATTGCGAATTCGGCCTCTGGTTCGCCGAAATGCCGCCTGTGGTCACGTTACGCGAGCCGGATCAACGCCTTGCATACACGGCCTTCGACGTCGATTACAACGTGCGTATTCCGCAGGCATATCCGCTCTGGTGCGTTGTTATGGCTATCAAAGGTAACATGCGAGGCCCGGCCTCGGAGATTTATCTTGAATGGAGCAACACCTTACCGCGTCGCCCGGACGACCAGATAGCCTTTGACGTGTTCATTGACGAGAAATTACACCAACTAAAAGATACCTCCCGACAGGTCGAAGATGTGGATTGGGATACCGCGAAAGGGTATTGGTGATGACAAACAACAATTCAAAATGTCTATGCACGGCAATAGGCTTGAAAGATAAAATGGCGGATAACCGGGTTTGTGATTTTTCCTACCTCGAGTCCGTATTCGCGTCCGATCTCACCGATCACCAGAAATTCATCTTTTGCAAGCATTTTTGCGAACCATCGTTTCGGCATGGTTGGTTGCTCAGTTTTCGGCGGGCAATTATTTCAGACGAAGAGTACCACGCATTGGAAACACTGGCGGAGAGAAAGTACATTGAACTGCGTGACGAAGGGAACGGCTTTATTGCCATCGGACGCCCAATTTGGCCGGAGTTGTACCACGAAGAGTTGCCGGAGGATGGTTGATTTGGCCTTGCTTTCAGCAAAATTTCTCTTCGACTGTTTTGTGACTCGGTAACTCGAAAAATAATTTTTATGCGAGATGTTCGCAATAAATGCGTACCTGTGTTATCAGAGTCGGTAATGATGCAGAAACTTTGCAAAACTTTTACATACTGCGCTTGATTGATTTTCTTTTCATGGCAACATGTCACACATACAACAAACGCCGCAAAACGCGGCACCAAACCACATTTTTGAAAGGTTAGAATCATGCAAACGAAGTCAATTCAAGTCGGGAACGTTTACAACATCACATTGGGACGTAACGAAGTCCTGGGCGAAGTCATCGAAGCAACCGAAAGCGGTTGGAATGTCAGATTACTCGCCAGCGACAAGGTCGTAAAAGTGAATAACCCAGATCGTTTTATCCGCAAGGCAAGAACGATTGCAATAACGGGCGACGCACCCAAGGCCAACGGAAAGAAAGCAAAAGCCACCACGTCCAAACAATCCAAAGAAGGGATGTCAGCACTGGATGCCACCTACCGGGTGCTGGTTGAGATTGGCACAGCACTCACCGTGAGACAGATCACCGAGGTGATTCAAGAAAAAGGCTACTGCCCGAATTTGAATGGCGCGACGCCACACTTGACGATCTCATCCGCATTACAAAGAGAAGTCGCCCGAAAGGGTGACGAATCACGCTTTTACAAAGGAGGCAAGGGGTTGTTCGGCGCGTATAGCGAGTGAACCTGGGCAACATCAACCAACCACATCTTTTGAGCCGGGCATTGACCCGGCTCACAGTGATGACGGGCGGAAGTGTGTTCGTCAACAAGCATAACAATCAATGGAGAAACAGAGATGTCGAACAAACAACTCATCAGCAAAATTTGTCGTGTCGCCAGGAAACGTGGTTTGAAACCCTACCGTGGATATTCCGGGCGTTCCATGTTCGGAAAACAATGTATCGGGTTTTATGGCGAGATGGGAACCTGCTTCGCCGTGGCGGAACTGATCAAACGCAAGACAGGCCATCAGTATCACTACGACAATCTCGGTTTGGATACAATATGCTATTTCCCTCGTATTGACGATGAACGTTAGACCTTGTACTGTGCCGAATTGCCGGGCTTGTCCCGGCTCACGGCGATGACGGGCGGACGTTGTGTCTGCCTGCAAACGAGCCAACCAACACGAAAGGTTTTCCAATGAACGACAACGCAAAGTATTCCAATAAGAGCTGGGCTCGTAAGGCAATGACGATTCTGATCAACAAAATGAAGCTGTTTGAAGTCGTGGATCGGACGGCCAAAGGTTATGAAACCTACGCTGGCGTCTATGAGCTTGGCGTCAAATTCTTTTCAAG
>WRMR01000333.1 GCA_009776995.1 Planctomycetaceae bacterium
CACTCGCACTTTTTGATGAAGCGACGCGAGCATGGTGTTGAGCGTTCCATCCTTCGACCACTTGGCGTAGTAATAATCAACGGTGCCGCTTGGCGGAAAGTCACGCGGCAAATATTGCCACTGGCAACCGGTGCGAATGAAATACAAAATTGCGTTCATAATCTCGCGCAAATCAACAGTACGATTCCTCCCCTTACCGACTTTCGGTGGAATCAACGGCGCAAGTTGCTCCCACTGCGCGTCACTCAGGTCCGACGGATACCCCACGCGAGTCCATTCGCTCATACGTTTGCTCCTTTTGCGTGTTTTTCAGGAAGTAGAGCAAAAGTATGAATTTACGTAAATAGCTATTTCCAAATAGCCTCTAAAACCGGTCACTTGCGTTCCCGGCTACTGTTTCTTGCGGTGTGTAGCCACCTCCACGATTCACGATACGATTCACGATTCGTTATCCACTGTTCGCCCCCTCACGAGCATCCCATGCTTTTGCCGCAGTTGTAGCAGAGGTAACAGTTGCCGCTGCGGACAGTGATTGCGCCGCAGGAATCGCAAGCCGGGGCGTCCGATTGGAACGACGCGTATTGGGCACTGAGCGTCGCGCTGCCGTCGACGGGTTGTGGCGGTTCGGGTGCCAGGTGGTCGGCACTGACCATGACGCTGGACGTTGACGCGGTTGCAACTTTTGGAGACGGTGGTGTTGCGGCGGTAGGTTGTTGAGACGGTCGGGATGACGCGGGTGATGGTTGTGACGTTATCGGGGTCGCTTTCACTCCGGCAACGGTACCAGGACCAGAGCTTGCGGCGTCCGTAAGGGATGGTGGCGTGGACGAGGCAAAAGCGGGTGCCGACCGCAAAATCGCGTTGCCTTCCGCGTCGAAGAAGGTCTTGCCAAGCCACCGGAAAATGTAATCGACGATACTCTTGGCAATCGGGATGTCAGGGTTTTTCGTGTAACCCATCGGCTCAAATCGCGTGTGCGAAAACTTCTGTACATACACGCTCAGCGGCACGCCGTATTGCAGACTCATCGACAAAGCGGTGCTGAAGCAGTCCATCAGGCCACCGATGGTGCTGCCTTCCTTGGCCATGGTGATAAACATTTCGCCGGGGCGGCCATCGTTGTACAACCCGACGGTGATATAGCCTTCGTGGCCGGAAATGTTGAATTTGTGCGTGACCGACTGGCGCGTGTCGGGAAGGTGCGCCCGTCGCGGACCGGCGGGAACCGGGGGTTGTGTTTTTTTCGCCTCTTGAGCGGCTTTTTCTTCGGCCTCGTTACTTGTCGAGAGCGGCTGCGCGGTTTTCGAGCCGTCACGATACACGGCCACCGCCTTGAGTCCCAGTTCCCAACCCATCATGTAAGCGTCGACAATGTCCTGCTTTGTCGCACTTGCCGGCATGTTGACCGTTTTCGAGATCGCGCCGGAAATAAACGGCTGGGCGGCGGCCATCATTTTCAGGTGGGCCTGCCAGGCAATGCAGCGGTTGGAACCCGGCGTGGGAAACGCGCAATCGAAGACCGGCAAGTGTTCCCGCAACAGGCCGGGGGCACCGTCGATGGTGCGGTTCTCTTCGATGTATTGCTGAATCCGGTCGATTTCTTCCTGGGAGTAGCCGAGCGTTCTCAGTGCGAGCGGCACAGTCTGATTGATGATTTTCAGCGTACCGCCTCCGGCAAGCTGCTTGAATTTGATCAATGCGATGTCCGGCTCAATACCTGTCGTGTCGCAGTCCATCATAAAACTGATTGTTCCGGTCGGAGCAAGCACCGTTGCCTGGGCGTTGCGAAACCCGTTCCGTTTGCCGAGTTCCAGCACCTCGTCCCACAACTCGCGGGCGGTTGACTTGAGCGTTTTGAAGCCCGTCGTGATTTTGTTCGTCGCGTCCCAGTGCATTTCCATAACCTGCGACATGGGGACGCTGTTTTTGGCGTAACCTTCAAACGTGCCGACCGAACCCGCCAGTTCGGCACTTGTGCGATAGGCGGCCCCATGCATCAGGGAAGTCACAACGCTGCAAAAACCGCGGGCTTCGTCCGAATCGTAAGGCAACCCCATGCTCATGATCAGGCTGCCGAGGTTCGAGTAACCCAACCCCAGCGCGCGGAAACGATGGCTGTTTTCGGCAATTTTCTTGATCGGGTAACTCGCACGGTCAACGAGAATGTCCTGCGCGATGAACACGATGCGGCACGCCGCGATGAACCGTTTGGCGTTGAACGTGCCGTCGTCGTTGCGGAAACGCATCAGGTTGACGCTCGCCAGATTACAGGCGGAATCATCAATCGACATGAACTCGGAACACGGGTTTGAGGCGTTAATACGGCCGCTGTTGGGCGTGGTGTGCCAGCGGTTGATCGTGGTGTCGTATTGCAAGCCGGGGTCGCCGCATTTCCAGGCACAATCGGCGATTTTGTCGAACACGTCGCGGGCGCGATATTCCGGGCCGGGTTGGGTTGTGTCGGTGACAAATCGCGTGACCCAGGTTTTGTCATCTTTGACCGCCCGCATGAAATCGTCGGTCACGCGCACCGACAGGTTCGCGTTCTGGTACATAATCGACGAGTAGGCATCGTCCCAGTGCATCCCGCATTTGACGAGCAAACGAGCTTTGTCCTCTTCCCGTTGCTTGCAGTCAATAAACTCCATGATGTCCGGGTGCCAGACTTTGAGCGATTGCATTTTTGCCGCGCGTCGGGTCTTGCCGCCGCTTTTAACGACCGCTGCGATTTGGTCATAAACCCGCATGAACGAGAGCGGTCCCGACGGTTTGCCGCCGCCGGACAGTCTTTCGCGGCACGAACGGATCGTCGAAAGGTCGGTGCCTGTCCCTGAACCGAATTTGAAGAGCAGGGCTTCGCTTCGGGCGAGTTCCATGATCGCTTCCATGTTGTCTTCAACGCTTTGAATGAAACATGCCGACGCCTGCGGAAATTCATAGGGATTGTCCGGTTGCACGGCTTCCCCGGCGGATTCGCTCCAGTGCCAGTTGCATTTCGTCCCCTTGATCTTGTACTGGTGATACAATCCAACGTTGAACCAGACCGGCGAGTTGAACGCAACGCACTGGTGCAGGCAGAGCCAGGTCAGTTCGCGGTAAAACTGTTCGCCGTCTTCCTTCGTGGCAAAATAACCGTCTTCGATACCCCAGTCGGCGATGGTGCGCGAGACGCGGTGAATGAGCTGGCGGATACTTTTTTCACGTTCGCCCGTGTTCGGTTCGCCGTAAAAATACTTGCTGGCCACAACATTGACGGCCAGTTGGCTCCAGGTACCCGGAAAATCGCAATCCGTTTGCTCGAAAACCGCCGCACCGGTGTCGCCCTTAATTGAGGCACAGCGTTTCGACCACTCGACCGTATCAAAAGGATCGGCCACATCCACCGGGCAAAACGTTGCAGTAATGCCAAGCCCACGATGCTTTTGCGGCTCCGTGTGTGTCATGACGCCCCCTTTGACACCCTGTCCGTTGTTGCCTTGCCCGTTATTCCCCAAGCGGCTGCCGTTTCCATGATGTCCCTGGCCGTGATTGCCTTGCCCGGTGTTTTGGGTGGTCAAGACTTCCGACGGGTTCTCCGCTTCCGTAAAAATACGATTTTTTGTTGACGTAATACTTTCCTGGGGCATTTTTCATCCTTTTTTGTTAATAAAACAATATTCGAAATAATATGGTGAAAAGTCAGAGGGCAAAGATGCAAACTCAGCTTGCGTCAGGGGTAGAATACAAGTGTCAGGAAAAACCATCGATATCATCTGTGAATCATCATGAAGCAGTGAAACAGAAACACTGTACATAAGTACATAATCCACGCAATGACAATTCATTTCTCTATGATTCCTTTCCAGAAATTGATTAAATGATTTTCGCAACATAATACATCGTTTTGACATGGCATATTACTATATCTAGTGCGAAAATTGTGTCTCAGATACCATATCTAGTGGCAACGACGGAAAGCTATCATATCATGTTCATTTTCAGAGTCAATCAATAGTTTTGAATACTTCACAAAGTGCCAGTGCACAAAGAGTTGTAAAACCACTCATTTTTTGCCTTCAATCGTGGCTCGAATTACCATTTTTCGTATCTGTTGTTTTCTCAAGATGTTTGGCGTTTTTTACGAAATCTTAACGGATCAGCATTTCGTTTTTTGCACTAGAATTTTTTTTGACAATTTTTCAGATTTTTTGGGATACTGTGTGAAGACGGGCAATTTTTGTGGTTTGCGAAAGAAACACAGCACAATGAATTATTGTTATTATTGCGACTTTTTTACTTTCCTTTGGCACGGTACTACGCTAGAATTGGAAGTGTACAAGCAAATGGCAACCGGGAACGAAGGGTGGCATCATGGGCGTTTGGATCATTATCATATTGCTGGTCATTGGCAGTCTCATTCTGGGGCCGATTGGATTCTTCCTGGCTATGCGGCTCTTCGACCGTGTTGAGCGTCTCGAAAGCTCCAACGACCTGCAAAGCAAAACGCTGAACCATCTCAAGGAATTGTGTCAGTCGCTTCAAGGCAAACTCGACGAACTGGAAAAGCTCGCGCGATTGCAGCAGCTTTCGCAACAGGCGGTACCGGATTTGACGGCAACAGCAACCGAAAATCAGACTTCAGACTTCAGCCCCCAGGCTTCAGGTTTCGCTTCGGACACCAATCCCGGTTCCCAAAGTCCGAGATCTGAAACCCTCTTCCTGAAGTCTGAAGCCCGAAGTCTGAAGCCTCAGTCCGAGTCTGTTGTTGAGATTGTTCCTGAAATTTCACAGGAACCGGCCCAGCCTGTTGCCAGTTTTCTGGAGACCGTCGAGCCGATCTCGCCCATTGTCGATGCCCCTGTTGATGCCTTACAGCAGCCAAGCGGCCGGCAACCGCCAATTGAAACCGTCTTGCCTGCCGTCAAGCACAAGATAGCCGCCGATCTCCGGGTGGCAGAACCAACCGTCACGCCGCCTCACGTCTTTGTTCAGCAATCGCAAGGTGGGTTGCCGCACTCCGAGCGGCAACGCGGCCGCTCGGAGTGCGATCGCCTAC
The DNA here is from genome assembly GCA_009776995.1 of Planctomycetaceae bacterium. GTDB lineage: Bacteria > Planctomycetota > Planctomycetia > Pirellulales > Thermoguttaceae > WRMR01. Next base: position 5,036 of record WRMR01000333.1, read on the forward strand.
CAGTTAAACCCGCAAAAAAAACCGTTGAGGCCGACTCAACATCCTCCCAATGGCTTTCGCTCGAACTGCTGATTGGGCGCAAGGTGTTGCCGTGGGTGGCAAGCGGACTGTTTCTGCTGTTCGCGGTCTTTTTGATTCAATACGCCTTCGAGAAAGGCTGGATCACCGAAGTTTACAAGGTCATCGGCATGGGGCTGCTTTCCGCGATCTTTCTCGGCGTCGGAAAATACTTCGCCGTCAAGCGGCTGCGCTATTTTGCAACCGCCCTGACCAGCGCGGGCATTTCCATCGCCTTTTTGGCCGGCTACGCGACCTACGGCTTTTACAATCTGCTCCCGCCGCAGTACGCAACGGTCCTCATGACGGCGGTGGTGGTCGGCTCGTTCCTGCTGTCGCGGTATTACGTTTCGCGGCTGCTCGGCATCGTGTCGATCATCGCGGGGCTTGCCGTGCCGCTGTTGCTCGGTTCCGAAACTGATCTTTACAACGAGTTTTTCTCGTATTTGATCCTGCTCAACATCGGTACGGTCGTACTGATCAACGTGATGAAACGTCCGCCGATTGCGGTGCTGGCTTTTGTCGGCACGCAGATCGAATTTTGGCTCTGGTATCGGGGAAACTACATGCCGGACAAAATCAGGAGCGTGATTCTGTTTCAGGCGGCGTTTTATTTCGTTTACCTCATTGACACGAGTCTTGCGACATTGCGGCCCAAGCAACGGGCAACCTGGGACGACGCCATGCGCGCGATCATCTCCCCCGCCTTGTTTTACGGGACGTG
>WRMR01000334.1 GCA_009776995.1 Planctomycetaceae bacterium
CGGGCAACCGATACCCGTTGCTGTTCGCCGACGGAAAGCTGGGCTGGCTTGTGACTGAGACGGTGCCCCAGCCCGACGCGTTCGAGCAGTGTTTTCGCCCGCGATTTGTCATGACGCCCGCCTGCAAAGGTCATGCCGATCAGCACGTTTTCGAGCGCCGAAAACCCTTGCAAAAGATTGAACGTTTGAAACACGTATCCAATTCTGCGGGCACGGAAAACATCGCGTTCCGCTTCGCTCAACACGGGCGTATCCCAACCGTCGATGAGGACATGGCCGGAAGTCGGTCGCAGAATTCCCGCGATGATGTGCAACAACGTCGTTTTGCCGCAACCGCTCGCGCCGACGACAACGACCTGCTCACCCGCCTCAACCCGCCAGCCCGGAATATCAAGTATCGGCAACTCACCGCCATCCGGCTCGGTATATGACTTTTTCAGATTTTTTAGTTCAAGCATGATTAGCAATCCGATGATGATTTTGTGGCTAAAATATTGAATAATGATACCATTGTAATCAAAAACGGCAAGAAAATAAGGTCAAAAAACGCTTTGATTACTCTTTTTTGAACTCAACATCGATGACCTCCTCGTTGTCCTGGTGTTGTTGACTTTGTGAGGACGAACCACGATTGCCGTAATAACCGCTTTTTTTCGCATTTTCCTGAAACTGTTTGTGCATTTTCGCGGTTTGCAACAGGATGTGCTGTTGCAGGATCACAAAGACAATCAACCCACGCGTGAGCGGAAAAAGGAACAGTAGCGCGATCAGGTCGGACACAAATCCCGGCGTAACAAAGAAAACCGCAGCGATAATAACCAGCACAAGATTCAAAATCATATCCTGCGGCATGGCATTGGGTGCGATTTTCGTTTCGTAACGCCGCCACAAACCCCGCCATTGTCGCCACGCGAGCAGGCCACCGCCCACCGCGATACCGGGCACAGCCAAGGTGACAAACCAGCCTGCAAACAGGTCTTTCAAGAACCAGAGACTTGCCAAGTCAAGAAACGATACAGAAATCAACAAGATGACCAAAAAGCGAAAAAACACGTCGAAATTCCCCGTCAAAAAATGCGTCAGCCCCTAACAACACGTCTATTTATTATACCTGAAGTGCCGTGGGATTGTACCTTGACGCACAAAAAATACCCAGGATTGGAAATTGCCTGGGAATTCACAAACCGTTATTTCAATTTATTCTGAAAGGCAAAAATCGAATAGTTTAAACTTTAATCAATCCCATTTTTGGCCAATCTTTTTCAAAGTTGGCGCAGACACGAAATAAAAAGCTATATTGACGGTAAATACTTAGGACTCGCGCAGAAAACAGTTGTTCGATCATTCAGAGCCGCGACGGTCACGGAGCGGTCATTCCGCTTGATAACTCTCGCGGCTCTGGTGGAAATGTTCACGTTATTACTGCGCGGCTCCTTATGAAATTGAATTGACGGTTCAGTGTCGATGACACAAACCTGTTGCTTCACAAACGTTGAGGAAAACCAAAGATGCCCGTTACAGACGTCGATTTTATCAATCCGGTGATTACGTCGCTTGAAGAAACCTTCGATACCATGCTCAATTGCAAAATTTCGCGGGTCGGCCTGATGCTGAAGGATAATAACACCGCACTGCATCCCATCAGCGGTATCATCGGCGTCAACGGGAAGCAGGCTGTTGGGACGGTGGTTTTGACCATGACCGAGACTGTTGCGCTCAGAGCGGCCTCCACCCTGCTCATGATGGAAGTGTCGGAACCGGACGAGGATGTCATGGACGCCGTCGGAGAATTGACCAACATGGTGGCGGGCGCAACCAAAGCAAAACTGGCTCAGTATCACCTGTCGATGGGGCTTCCGAGCGTTTTTCACGGGAACAATTGCCGGATACACTTCCCGGCCAACGCCCACCCGATTGTCATCCCGTTTCAGTCCGCCTGGGGCGCACTGGCTCTCGAAGTCGGATTTACGTTTATGAATTGAAGCACGATCACACGGAAATTCCTGTTCGACGGTACATGGAACTCCCGGTCTGACCCTGAAAAAACATCTGCACTGTGATAAAAATCAGTGCCACGCCCAATGTGGTCAGCAGTCCCCAGCCGATAAACAGTGTGGCAAGGTGGATTTGGGCAACCAGGGCAAGCAAACACAGAATCAGCAGTGACACCAACGCGCTCGCAAGATAAAGCCAGAGGTTTTCGATAAAAAACGACAGCATCAGTGTGTTGCGGGAAAACCCGAGAGCGTTCAAAAAGTTGATCTCATTCTGTTGCGCATGAAGATTGCGAAGCATCAGTAGCAACAGCGAACCGATCCCCAAAACGAAACCCAATGTTCCCAGTTGCAGGAAGATCATCAGGTAGCGGTTTTGAAAACTTTCCGCTTCTGCCATAAAAGCGTCGGTGGTGACCAGTGTTACGCCGAACGGTTCCAGGAATTTCCGCCAGATTTCAGCACTTTCCTTGTCACGGATCAAAAAAAACTGTACCCCCTGCACCTCGGGAAACAGTTCTTCAAACGTTGCACGATCAACAAGTATCCCGCGTTGAAACACGGAGGCTTTCATGGCGTGTTGCAACGTCACCGAACCGTTCGGGTAGGCAATCGTGTCGCCAAGCCGTTTTTTCATGATCCACTGCAACGACCCGGCATCCACCGCTGCAGAACCATGCGGGAGACGTGGAACAAAGGATGAAATTCTTGAGCGTCCCTCGCCCCTCGCCCCTTGTCCCTCATCCCTCTTCAGTTGTGCCATGTCGCAACCGTAAACCGTTGGTGTGTCGGCACGGAGAATGTTCGAGCAATCCGCACTGTCGGCGTACTTGACGCGCACGGGAAAACCTCCCGGTGGAAACGGCTCATCATGCACAGGTGCCACCGGCAACACGGTTTCCGCGACGTAAGCATGGTCAAATGCGTCTTCGCCGCGATTTTTGATACCGAATGCCCCGACGCCGATGGTTCCGAGAAAGCCCATCACCAGCAGAATCATGCACATCCGGTATTGTCCCCAACGCCGGAAAAAAGAGCGTGTTCCCAGTGCAAAAACCGAGCGAATCGGCATTGAACGCCTGCCGTAAAACCGGCGCACGGTTTGGTCTGAACGCAATGAGTAGGCCAGAACAAGCACGGCGCAACACCACGTCGCGGCAAACGCGGTCAAATATGTTTTCGGGGATGCGTGAAAATTCAGGCGGTTCATCAAAACGATGCCGTTCCAGACACGTTCCAGCAGGAACAACAGGAGGTGGCAGAGAAGCGTTCCGAACAGCAACCCCAGAACCATCCCCGGCAACAGCACCACGACAATTTCCGTGAGATGGAACCATGTCATTTTGCACTGACTTGCCGTGTGACCGGCGATGACGCGAAATTCCTCCATCCGGTCGAACAAATGCAACTTGAGCAACATGGCCAGCACAAGCAACGCGGAAATGATGATAAAGCAACTCAATCCGAGAAAGAGCGGCGTGAAATGGTTACCGGCGGCGATGCTGGCACGCAAGGATTCGACGACGTGATCGACTTGATACAAGTGTGGGTCCTGCCGCAACATGGCGGTGATTTCCGCTTGAATCTGTGACGTGTCGGCACCGCAGTCAAAAATCAGAACAGTGCATTGACCCGATACGTGTTGTTTGGCCGAAGTCCCGGAGAACAGTTCCTGTGCCTGGGTAAAATTGAGATACAGTTTGGGCTTGCTTTTGTGTTGCTCCCAATACGATTTGTCGGTTTCATTGACTTGATTCATATCAATCGGCACACCCGTGTCCCATTCCGTGCAATCGGACATGTCCGTCAGACCGGGAATTTCCGGCGACAACGCCGCCGTGATGTGCAAATCCGGGGCTTTGGTGACTTGCGAAAAAACTTGCGTTTGACGCTGGATTTGCCGATAGGCATCCGCAGTAAAATATGTCAGTGTGCCGCCGTCGGGAAAATCTGCTTCGAGCATGTCGGACAGAATCGCATGGTTTTCCTCCACCGGAAAGATGTCACCGGCAAACGCGCCAACGAATAAATAATTCAATGTGCTCTCACCATCGGAAAACGATTCGGCAAACGTGACCAGACCTTTCGCGGCATCCGGAAACAAGTCCGGCACCTGCTGCGGCAGGAAAAACGCCTTGCTTTTCAGCACGGGGCGGTCGTCCCACGAGTCGAAATCCAATTGCGAGAGTTCCCAAATCACCGCGTCAGGCAGAACCGGCTCATCATCGGACGCCAGCCAGATTTCATTGACGGCGTTCTCATCCAATTCGAGTGATTGCGCAAGAAACGTGTGATTGACGAACAGATTGTTTTCCCGCAATTGGGGGTTTCTCAAATTGACATCGGCACATTGGTCCGGCCAAATGCCGCGATAGAGGAATTGAATCTGCCTGAGCTTCGGCGGCTGTCCCATGACGTTTTCGCCGGGAATCGGCGGAACGGTCAGCACACGAACCGTGAAAAGATCGCCGTCGCGCAGATTCAACGCTTCCGCAAGAGCGGTGCTGCAATATGCGTTGCGCCCTGTGATTTGCGAATCGGCGAAGGCGTACAGATGCGTTTTGATGCCGGGCGAAATGAATCCCTGCGTGTGCAAAACCGCACCGGGCATGTTCGCGTTGACCGGAACGCGAAATCGCACCAGCGTTTTGACAAACGCGGTATTGCGGTTCAGATTGTCATACAAGGTGCCGCGCACGCTGTCGCCGATCAACATGGCGGCGGTCAAAACAGCGCAAACCAGACTGACCGTCGCCGACAGAGCCGCAAAGGTCTTGCGATAATACACGCAGTCACGCCAAAACAATCGGAGAAAAGTCATGCGTTTTTTCACCGCGAAGGAACACGAAGGAATGATAAGGTAGGGTGGTCACGCCGTGACCGCCGCAACGCATTTTGGTTAAGCGTATTCCGGCGAAAGCCGTAACCAATTCTGTCTTTTTTCATTGATGCAAAAGATTGAAAGAAGAACGACTATTATCATGATCAACAAAACCGTAGAATTAATTGATGCACTATGGTTCAAAAATATCAAAGGAAAACTTATTGATTCTTCTTTTAGTGACTTCGATCTCAAGTGGAGTCGTTTCAGATTTGGCATAATCCTGGTGGACAAGTGAAATAATTTTTGTCGCCGTTTTGCGAATTTCGATTTCTGCAAAACGCGAGTCGGGATCAACACTTTTTTCATATTGACTTCGAATTCGGTCGGCTTTTGCTTGATCGATCTCATAAAGATTTTTGGCGACAACAACTTTGTACTTCCCCGGGGGAACACCTTGATACTTTCCCTGGACAAACGGTACGACCCGTCCATTGACATCACTGACGCCGCCTGCAATCCCTCTTTTTCCGGTTCGTTCGGATGAGGAACCAATGTCACCGTGGCTTCGGCAAGCGGTTTTTGTCGTAATGTCAACGTTATACGGCAGGTTTGCAGGTCGCTGAGACCGTCAGGCAATGTGGGCCACATCCAGAGATAACAACCCCGAGCAACAAAAGACACCATGTTGCGGCTCTTTGGTATTCCATTATGGACGACTCCCATTCAGTAAGAACATGTTGTGGTTCGTGTTTCCATAGGCAGCATTTTCATGTCGAAAACCGAGGGTTCAAAGGGGTTCCAAAAGCACGAAAAATTTCCACGATTTATTAGACTTGTTCGGAAACAGTGGTTTGGGCAAATCGCAAAGCGATTTTTTTCTGATCTCTGCGTTCTTTCGGTAACCTTTTGCACCTTCCGATCACCTTTTCACCGCAAAGTCCCCACTGTTTTTCTCATCCGAGCGCAA
>WRMR01000335.1 GCA_009776995.1 Planctomycetaceae bacterium
TCATTGTACTGTCCGCACTCCAGTTATCGATCGCGGATTCACCATTATCAGAAAACGATATTTTTTTCGGACTGATTCCAATTCCATGAAATTCAACCTCCAGTTCCTTGGAGGGATGAAAAACAAAGTGAAGTTTTGCAATTTCTTCAGCCACACCTTTGTCGCTCGAAAATGGAGTATAACCGCCGCCGCGAACGTAATGATAACATGGATAAACCACCTGTCCTCCGTGAGCAAAAAACACGGCGAAAGCTCCCGCGAGCAGGAGCAAACACCCGGCAATGGCAAGCAAAATGACGGTTGTGGACTTCATGGCGTTACTGATGGCACTTCTGGCGAGTGATTTGAGAGGAATATCGTTCAGTTGATAGAACGAATTTTACCCCAACGACCGGATTTTTCAAGTGTTACGAAATTTGTAAGTGATGGATTTTCCAGGAACGACACAGTTCAACCGGCCTGCTCTTGCCGCCCACAATTCCGCCTGTGAGCGAATCGTGGTAACATAAAAACCTTTGCCGAAATCAAGATTGTTTCTGCCTTTTGACAGGTCAATTTCATCGACTATCGCGTAACTTCCGTGAAAAACTCTCATTGATAACCTCCATTTTGACGGCATATTTCCAACATGTCCCGCACCGCCCAAAACGGATTCATGGTATGCAAAGCCCACCAGTGTTCGCGCAAATAGTCCAGGCCGCCATATTGTTTGAGATAACGATAGGCGTCCTGGACGTTCATTTTGTATGCCGCCGCAAACTCAGGAATGATGAACGTCATAAAACTGATTTCATCACGATTCTCTTGACTTATCCTGCTTGTTTCCATACCAAATTGTGTTTGCGCTATTAAACTTGCCTCTTCGGGACGATTCATAACGTTCGACCCACAGGCATGCGATGAGGGGTTGGAATTGTGTTGTTACTTTTTGGGTGGCTTCTTCAGTTGGTGTGGTTGACTTCCCCCAAAATCGTACTCCGGGAAATTAAACGTGAAATCGGCATCAGATATGGCAATTCGTGATTGTATCTCACGCCGCAACTGATCGTAAAAATCTTCTTTTGTCAGTTCGGTGTAATAATGTGATGAAGGAATCGCTTGGAGAACTTTTCCTTTAAGTTCAAGTGAACCGATCAAATGACATTGATCCCTATCTTCCCAAGGTGCGGCAATCGGGAACTTCAGTTTGCCTGTTCCATGAAAATGTGCGGCCAAGCCGGGGGTCGGTTCGAAGGTGAAATCAAGTCCCACCATGGCATCAATGACATTCTCGTCGGCGGTGATTTCAGTGTGGCCGCCTCGCCCGGATTCAAAAGGTCTTTCCAGCACCACCTGTCCTCCGTGAGCAAAAAACACGGCAAAAGCTCCCGCGAGCAGGAGCAAACACCCGGCAATGGCAAGCAAAATGACGGTTGTGGACTTCATGGCGTTACTGATGACACTTCTGGCGAGTGATTTGAGGTGAATATTGTTCAATTGATAGAACGAATTTTACCTCAACGATGGGAAATTTCAAGTGTTATGAAATTCCCGAAGAAATGAGTGTCCGAAACAAATGCCGGAATGGAATGTTTCAACAGGACGGGTATGACGAGTTACATCATCAACTGTGGCAACGGCGGTCACGGTATGACTGCAACGGCTCAGACGGACAGTCTCACCTTCAGCGCGGGTACAGGTCGTAATCATCGTACTCGGCCGGATAGGGGGCGGCGACGATATGCGATGGCCGCACGATGATCGGACAGTCGCGATTCAAGTTCGGCCACTGGGCGATGTCAGCCTGGACGCTGATTTTCCAGCGAATTTCATTGTGTTCGGTGAAAAACGAGTGCATTGCGCCAAAAGGCAGCGAAAACCGCATTTCCTCGACCAACGGCGTATCCTGCTGTGTTTCAAAATCCGTCTTGTGGAATAGTGCCTTGCGGAACACTTCCTTGTGCGACGTGATTGTGTCGGTCCCCTGGCGGAATCGCGCGACTTCTTCGCAAACAATTGCCACGGAAAATTCGTTGATACGAAATGCCCCCAGTTGCATCAGGTGCAAACGGTAACTCCGCCCCGGCACAATCGGGTGGTCGGAAAGTTCGAGCAGCGTTGCGCCGAGACCGAAGGCGATCAGAGCCTGGTTAATCACCCAAACGATCATGCCAAGCCCAAGCAGGAAAAACAGGACAGCCAACACACGGGACACGATGGAGGATGGGTTCTCCGCATTTCCCAAAAAAACGGAAAACAGAACGCTCCATGCGATAATATTCCAAAATACACACAGCAGGATCGACCCGATGACGCGAATGACCGAAATCTGCGAGGTCGGCAACCGATACGCAAGGTGCGTACCCGGGCTGTCGTTGATCACTGTTGGATCGGGGATGGTTGGGAAGGGCTTGCGTTGGGGAGACGTTCCAAGAAAAGGGAGTCCCCGCGACCATTTGCCGACCAGATGCTCCTGTGAATAACGCTTTCGGGCAATGGTCAGCCACAGCCCCGCAAGCCCGGCTCCCGCGATGAGCAACATCATCAAAAGGAAGAACCAGCCCCAAACTTGTGGGGGACGATACAAAACCGCATAAGTCGGATCATTGATCCTGACCCAACATCTGGCCAATTGCCCTGAACGGTAAGAATCGACAATAGCTTTGACCGATTCCTCATCGCTGTCGAAGCCGCGTGGTTGATCCGGATGGAGCGTTGCCTGCTCATAAGTCCAAATCATATACGATGAGTTGCGGAACGAATATTGAATTTGAATTTCCGGCCGATACAGAAAGGAGTCTTCCTTGCGGAGTTCGGCGATTTTCGTATCGACAATGGTACATAAGACCTGTTCGAATTCGCGATGAAAGTTCCAGTTCGGCAAAACCCAATTGAAAAAATGTACGAAAAAAAAGACGATCCCGATGACAAACAGTGTGCCATACAAGAAAAACTGAACGGACGCCTGTTTTTTGGAGAAAAAAACAGGCCATTGCAGGGCATTGAGAAGCCGTTTCATTCGACTTGTGTTACTTCGCATTTGTTATACAGGAATAAAATCTGATTGACCACCGTGGCTGGTGTTCAAACAGGCAAAACAAGCGGATTACGAAGTATTATAGGTCGAATCGTTGCGACTGACAATATTAATCTGTTGGCATTTTCCTACGCCAGGCTGCTTTTCGGGCAACGATGACTTCGGTAAAACCCAAGTCGTTCGAGGGCGAGAAACACTTCTTCGAGCGTTTTTTCGCCAAAATTGGAAATGGCAAGCAAATCGTCCCGCGAACAGTGCAGGAGATGCTCCACGGTAAAAATGCCCTGTTCCTCAAGGCAATTGGTTGTTCTTACGGACAATCCGATTTCAGACGTGTTTAATTCGAGTTTGCGAAGGTGTTCTTTCTCGATTTGGTCTTGTTTGTTCATCGGAATGCGTGTCGCCATAAGGTTCCTCCATGAGACAATATTGATGGGATGACTGATAAGGGTTGGGGTGAAAAACGAAAAAGCCGCATGTCAGGAAATGCAGCCGGGTGAGGCGGAACTGAAGCGATTGACACAAAAGTTCGCATGTTGAGAATTATAGCGGAAATCACGATTTCTTTCAATATCGATCAACAAGAAATCTCTCAGAATGCCCCGACATAATAAAGAAAAAAGTACGGTACTGCTTTGCTGTACCGCACTTGCATTGTGATTGGAATCATTCATTTTCAAACTGTTTCAGTATCCCGTGGCTATGCTGAAGACACCGTTTTTGCCGCCGATTGTCAGTGCAAAACCGCTGTTGATCGGGGGATAGTAGCCGGGATAAACAGGATAATATGGTGCAACGACCGGTGGAGCAACAACTTGAGGCACAACGATAACATGGGGGCGGACAACCGGAGTGTGGACAACAGGGGGACGGTGTGGTCCATAGACGCTGTGGCTGGGAATCGGTGCAGGACGCGGCGGAGTATGAACCTGCATGGTCGGGCGTACAGACGGTTGGACTGTCTGTGGACGGCCATAAGGCATTTGACCGGGACGCGGACGCGGCGGTTGGGCCATTAACAGGGTCGGGATAAACGCAAGGCCAATAACGATAAAAGCTAATGTCAACTTTTTCATGATACACCTCCTCAAGGTTTTTTGTGAACAATGACTTGCCGGGTTTTTGATTTTTTGTCGTAAATTCTTTTTGCGAATTGCATCAGAATTTTTTTCTCTTTCCAAAAGGTCTATTGCAAAACCCTACTCCTTTGCGACAAAAAAACGAAAAAAATTGAGCAAGAAAATCCATTTTTTTATGATTCGTTGCAAACTCTAAAATTCCAATATGTTGCGTAATCCTGTTTTTTGATATTCCCACCTCTTCGCGAAATTTTCACCATTTCACTCAAGAAAATTGGAGGAAATGCATCGAATTTTCCGATAACACCGAGAGTAGCGATTATTTCCCGTTCATTGGTGTTTACGGATGACGCATTTTACCAAAACACAGCAGATTGCCATTTTGCTTGTCCTCGTCGTCACAAACGGCTGTGAGGTATTGCCTCAACAACGGTATAAGCCGACGTTGCACAACCCGCGAATGCAATTGCGCGAGGTGGCCATTGTGCCGTTTTTGAACCGTTCGGGCAACCCGCACGCCGATGGTGAAGAAGTGGCGCAGTTGTACGCCAATCAACTGCAACGCATTCCCGGATTCCATGTCATGCCGATCGAAACCGTCAAACAAGCGATGATCGATACGAAAATGACGCAATTTCAAAGTGTCGATGACATCAGAGCTTTGGGCGAATACTTGAATGCCGATGCTGTTGTATTGGGTGCCATCAACCAATATTCAAGTTACCAGCCGCCGAACATTACGCTGGAAGTCGAGTGGTACGCAACCAATCCGTATTTTCATCCCATCGTGGCAGGTCATGGTCTGCCCTGGGGAACTCCGGCGGAAAAGGAAATCCCCGATGCGGTGATTTTACTGGTGGAGCAGGACCTTGCCCGGGCACAGCTCGCGACGCAAACACCTGACCCGAAAGCGGTTTCAGTGCGCAACCAACAGGTGGACAACCAGTCGCTTATGCAACCGGACATGCAGCCTTTGCAACAGCAGCCTTTGCAACAATTGCCAGGCATGTCCCCTGGGTATTATGGACAACAGATGGCCGTTCCAAACATGCCCTCCCCCGAAGCTTCGTATTATCCTCCAACGCTTTCACCCATGCCAAATAACGTAAATGGCGATGTCTTTTCGCCAAATCCAAGAGCGTCCGGTCAGGTCACCACGGCCTATTACCCCCGATTTGACACAGCGAATGACGATGACACCGACATTTATGCGGATGATGAGCCGAATGACACCGAAACGGAAATGTACTTACTTCGCCAGCAGGCAGCTCTTGACGAGTTGTCGCAACGGGCGCAAGGCATGTTCAGTCGAACACCAAAAGTTTCGAAACCTGATGCATCGCGGCAATACCTGCCCTACGAAACACCTGTGACGCTACCCAGCCGGCGAATTCCGGGAACCGCAGACACGTCGGGCATGTCAAATCTCTCCCAGGACGCAACGCAAACATATACCGCGCAACCGCTTCCGATTGTCATGGGAACGATTCCCGCAACGCCGGATTATCTGGCGGTCATGCCAGGAACACAAGTCGGACAGGGATTGATTGCCGGGGAACCTGTCGCGTTTCCGGGACTTCCGGCCAATTGGCCCGATCCGCGCGGCTTGATTCCCAGTGGACCATTGGCAACGCCACAGACCGACTTGACAATTAATAATGAGCCGA
>WRMR01000336.1 GCA_009776995.1 Planctomycetaceae bacterium
ATCACATCCTTTATGAAAGGGTAAAATATGCCTGCGAAAAAAAAGGCGAAGCGAGTGCAAAGTGGGGGGGGAAACGGAGTAAGCGCAGAGTTCAGAGAGCAGAACGCAGAGTGAAAAACACTTTGAACTTTGCGTTTTGAACTCTGCACTCTGCACTCTGCACTCTGCATTCTGCATTCTGCGCTCATCGCGGGGTTGTTTTCCCGGTGGAAATGGGGTATAAAGGAGGCAATGGTGGTCATGTGTGCCACCAGCGCAACAACCGGGTCAACGGACGCGCAAACCTGAAATCTCAATTGGCGATGGTATAAAATGCCGTGTTTCAGAAAAATATTCGGCTATGTTATTTCTGCGCGAGTCCTAACCATAACAACAGGCATGAAAAATTTCTGTTCATGTGACAAAATGAAAGTATGATGCCATGCTTGATTTTTCCCGTCGTGAGTTTATCAAAAAAAATGCCTTGGGGTATGCCGGTGTGGTTTTAGGCAGTGCCATACCCGCAATGGCCAGGCCGGAAACCATGATTTCACCGGCAAGGGAAGAAACCGATGAGACATTGAAAATCTCCACGTTTGATATTGACGCCACGCCGCCTGTGGGGAGCTACCTTACGTATGACCCAATGGCCGGCGCGTGGGACCTGGGACTGAGAGCCAAAGGCATTGTGTTGACCGGAATGGATGCACCTGTTGTCCTGTGCGCCGTCGATTGGATCGGCATTGCCAATGAAAGCCAGGACGTGTTCAAACAAACGTTAGCCGATGCTGTCGGTACTGTCCCGAATCGCGTTGCAGTCCACACCTTGCATCAGCATGACGCGCCGATTTGTGACTTTTCAGCGGAAAAAATGCTGAACGAAATGGGCATCGAGCCAATGAGTTTTGAAAGCGGTTATGCGAGAGAATTTCTGACGCGACTGGGAAAAGCGGCAAAAGAATCGCTGGTGCAACAACAACCGGTGACGGACATCAGTCTCGGAAAAGCCCCGGTTTATGAAGTCGCTTCCAATCGCAGGATTGTTAAGGACGGCAAAGTGGGAGCCATGCGGGCAACGACGTGCATTGATCCTGCGTTGCGCAACGAACCCGAAGGATTGATTGATCCCGATGTCACGCTGATCGGTTTTTGGAATGGAGAAAAACCGCTTGCCGTGATGACGTTTTATGCCACTCATCCGCAAAGTTACTATTTGACAAAAATCGCCAATCCGGATTTTCCCGGTGTGGCGCGATTTTACAGGCAATTGGCCGTACCCGACGCATTGCACATCCATTTCAACGGTGCCGGAGGGAATATCGGTGCGGGAAAGTATAACGACGGTTCGCACGAAAACCGCATGATACTGGCCCAACGCCTTGCCGATGGCATGGAACGTGCGTGGAACAACAGCGCGAAACTGCCGGTGACTGCCGGGGAGGTTTCCTGGAAGACGGAACCCGTGGCACTTCCTGTGGCGGACGAGAAGGTTCAGCGGTTTGAAAGTCAAATCAAAACGTCCGACATGCGGTTTCGATCGAATAATATGCCCATGATTGTCTGGGCAAAAAGAACAACTGCCGGAAAAACCATTGATATTGCATGTTTGGGGATCGGCAAAGCAAGGGTGCTGTTTATGCCGGGAGAGCTTTCTGTGGAATATCAACTGGCCGCCAAGGCAAAACGACCGGATTTGGCCGTGTCCATGGCAGCATACGGTGATTACGGACCTTTTTATATTTGTACTCAGGAAGCCTACAGTCAAGGCGGCTATGAAGCGAATGAAAGTCCCGTCACCAGTGATTCGGAAGAGATATTGTTGAATGCTGTTGGGAAGTTGTTGGACGCTGAATGATCCCGGTAAACTTTTAAAACTGTGATTTGCACAATAGAAACAACGAGGTGAAATCAAGTCATGAAGAGAAGATCGTTTTGTTACGCATTCGTCATCGTGCCGTTTCTTGCAGGCACGATTTTATCGGCGGATTGGAAAGCCGGGGTTGCCAAAGTGAACATCACTCCGCAGGAAAACATGTGGCTGGCCGGATATGCCGGCAGGAACCATGCTTCCGAAGGGGTCTTGCTGGACTTGTGGGCCAAGGCACTGGTGCTGGAAGACGCCGATGGAAACCATGGCGTTCTGATAACGGCGGATTTATTGGAGTTTCCCAAACAACTCTCCGACCGTATCAGACAACAACTGAATGACAAGCTGGGCTGGGATAAGGCGCAGATCATTCTGAATGCCTCGCATACGCATTCCGGACCGGTTGTGCTTCATTCGGCTCTGTCGGATATGTATCTGCCGTTCAATACGCAGGAAAAAGAAAAGATCGACCGTTACGGCCATCAACTGGAACAACGGATTGTTGATATGGTGGTCGAGGCGTCACAGTCGCTGGAACCGGTGACTCTCGCCGCAGCCAATGGCATTGCCCGTGTGCAGGTCAACCGACGGAACAATGCGGAAGGTCGATTGACGTCTCTGACGGAACTGAAAGGTCCGAACGATTACGCCGTTCCCGTGTTGAAAGTGACAGACGCTTCGGGACAAATCAAGGCCATCGCTTTCGGCTATGCCTGCCACCCCACCGTGCTGGACATTTATCTCTGGTCGGGCGATTATCCCGGTTTTGCGCAAGCGGAACTGGAGAAATGGTATCCCGGCACAACCGCCCTGTTTTTTCAGGGTGCCGGAGCGGACATGAATCCGCTACCCCGCCGTTCCATTCCCTTGGCCAGGCAATATGGCATCACGCTGGCCGCCGCCGTTGACCGGACGCTTCAGGAGAACATGAAAGCACTGCCGGCCACGCTGAAAACCGCGTACAAGGAAGTGGCACTGCCTTTGGACACGCCGTATTCGGAAGACCACCTGGCGGAAATCGCCCAAAACGGACCGAACCATCTCAAACGTTACGCGCAGCGTTTTCTGGATCAGATACAAAACGGTGAAACGTTGATGCGCTCGTATCCCTATCCGGTGCAGGCCTGGAATATCGGCGGATGGCCGCTGTTTACCCTGGGAGGCGAATTGACTCTCGGATATGCCATTGAACTGAAGCAAAAATATGGAGAAGACACGTTCGTCCTCGGATTTACGAACGACGTCATGGGTTATATTCCGACACTCACCATACTGAAGGAAGGAGGTTACGAAGGGGCAACTTCGCAGTTGGAATACGGGTTACCGGGGCTATGGGCACCGGAAATTGAATCCGTGATTTACGAAGCGACAGACGAACTGGCAAATCAGACCGGCATTGTGCCGCGTGCTGAAACAAACTAATCATCACTCACTTCCATGAAGAGAAACACAATGAAACCATTTCCATTTTTCACCGTCACCTTGTTTTCCATGATGACCATTGTATTCACGTCATTGACTCAGGGACAACCAACATCGACGCCGGACATGCCGGAAAAAACGCTCGTCGCAAAGCACTATTATTCCGGTTTCCCGGATGCGCACGACACCTATAACGCAATCTCCGCCGCAAGCGACGGCAAAATCTATTATGTGCTTTCGTCCGACAAGCACGATGTCGGCGGCCAGTTTTACGTGTACGATCCGGCTACCGATCAGACAAAATTCATTGCCGATTTGTCGGAAGCGGTGGGCGAAAAGAACTGTATCGCCCAGGGCAAAAGCCACGTCGAGTTTTACGAATATGAAGGCAAGCTGTACTTCTCAACGCATGTCGGTTTTTACGAGATGATAGACGGGGCGGAGTGCCTGCCGGTGAATGCTCCACCAGGTTACAAGCTTTATCAGGGCGGTCATTTCGTTTCCTACGACATGAAAAGCGGCAAAGTGGAAAGTCTTGCACTGGCACCGCATGGCGAAGGCATCCTCACCATGACCATGGACAAACAACGCGGTCACTTGTACGGCATCACCTGGCCGAAAGGATATTTGTTGCACTATGACCTCAATACAAAACAGTTGAAAGACCTCGGACTGGTCAACGAACAGGGCGAAGGCGGAGTGATCGGCGAGGATTATCGTGTGATTTGCCGCTCCATGTTTGTCGACCCGCGCGACGGGAACGTTTATTACTCCACCGCCGAAGGGGACATCTTCTTTTATCGTCCCGGACTTGCCGCTCCTGAAAAACTGGCCGATGTCGATTTGCGACTCGATTATTTCGGGACTTACGATGACACCGGAGCGGGAAGCATGGCCTACAACTGGCGAAAAATATTCTGGTACGAACCGGAAAACGTTGCGTATGGAGTTCACGGAAACTCCGGGTATTTGTTCCGCTTCGATCCCAGAGCCAAAAAAATCGAAATCGTGGAGCGTCTCACCTCTGAGCCGTCGAGGAAAAGCGGCATGTTCGACCAGTTCAGTTACGGCTATCTCGGTTACATGCTGGGCAACGACCAAACGATTTATTACCTCACCGGCGGCCCGGTTTACATCGACGGAAAACGTCTGAAAGGGGTGGACAGGATAGCGATGGGGGCCGCCCGAGGATTGGAAAACCTGCACTTGGTCACGTTTAACATTCCCAGGCGGGAGTACATTGATCATGGTGCTGTTTTCTATCAAAACGGTGATTTGCCCACTTATGTCAATTCCATTGCACAGGACAAGGCCGGCAATATCTATACACTTGCCCGATTCATGCACGAAGGAAAAGAAATTGAAGACTTGGTGAAGATACCGGTGGATCAAAATCCAAGCCTTCCGGGTTGGAAACTTGCTTGGGAAGAGAATTTCGACCAGGACGGCGTGATTGATGAAACCGTTTGGAGTAAAATTCCCCGCGGCGGCAGTGACTGGAACCGTCACATGTCGGATGACGACGCCTTATACGACGTGAAGAACGGCAACCTGATACTGCGGGGAATGGTCAATCCCGGATTGCCGGGCGATACCGCGCCTTTCATTACCGGAGGCGTCTTTACCAAGGACAAAAAAGGGTTTCACCATGGCAAGATTGAGATTCGGGCCAAGTTGGGGAATGCCCGGGGAGCATGGCCGGCGTTTTGGCTGTTGCCTTTCGACAACACAGGGTGGCCTCGCGGCGGCGAGATCGATATTATGGAACGGCTCAACAGCGACGCGATTGCGTACCAAACCGTCCATTCGCATTATACCGTCAATCTCAAACAGACGGAACCCAAAAAAGGAAGTACCGGGCCGATTCACAAAGACGAGTATAATGTGTATGCTGTCGAACTCTATCCCGACAAACTGGTACTCAGCATCAATGGCAGCGAAACCCTGACCTATCCGCGTATCGAAACCGATCTCGAAGGACAGTTTCCGTTTGACCGCCCCTTTTATCTGTTGCTCGACATGCAGTTGGGCGGTTCCTGGGTGGGCGAAGTCCAACCCAACGACCTTCCCGTGGAAATGTCGATCGACTGGGTTCGATTTTACGAATGGAAATAATGAAATGCAGAATGCAGAGCGCAGAATGCAGAGTGCAGAGTGCAGAGTGCAGAGTATTTCGCTCTGCACTCCTAACTCCTAACTCCTAACTCCTAGCCACTAGCCACTAGCCACTAGCCACTAGCCACTAGCCACTGGTCACTGGCCACTTCCCCCCTCACTCTGCGTTCTGCTCTCTGCTCTCTGCGCTTATCTCATTCTGCTCACTGCTCAAGGCGACAATTTCACCGCTCAAAGAGGAAAAATCACCGCTGCGAGGCGACAATTTCACCGCTCAAAGGTACAACATCACCGCTCAAAGAGGCAACATCACCGCTGCGAGGCGGTGATTTCACCGCTCG
>WRMR01000337.1 GCA_009776995.1 Planctomycetaceae bacterium
TTTTTCTGCGGGACGAGGTTTTCGCCCAACGCACTGAGCCGTTCGATTTCCGAATCGTTGATCTCCTTTTGGCTCAGTAGTGAGAGAAATTCCGTCTGCCCGCGAATGATTTCCTGTTGGTTTAACATAATGCCAAACAGCGGATCACCGGGATTGACCGCAACGCCGGACTCCTGATGAATTTTGGTCACAACGCCCGAAACCGGCGACGGCACCTGGATGACCGAATGGCCTGGCCGGTCCGTTACCTCGGCGGGAAATGTGATCGCCTTGTAAAAATCGGTCACTTTGATTTTCGTGATCGTGGAATCGTCAAGCCCGATATTTTTCGCCGCAGCGGGACTGAACGAGATTTCCACCACTTCGGTTTGAGGTACTTCATCGGCATGGCCGATGTCATCATTTGCCGCTTGGGGGGACCATCCCAACACGTAAATGACACCCGCCATCACAATAGTGATGATCATAAAAATGAAAGCAATGCGAAACGATTTCATGAGTTTTTTCACTTCTCAATGGCTGAATAATGAATCGGTGAAGCCTGAATCAGAACCACCTGAATCCGAGCCACGACAACGATGGTGCGGTCGCGGTCTTTCCAGCGTGACACCGCCCCGTAATCATCGCGGTTCTGAATTTGGTTGCCTTTTGGAGAGAAACCCTATCGCATCAAATCAGAAGATGCTCCAGGAGCAAATGAAGGCGCACTCCAAGCGCAGACAATTCGCGCATCGTTTCCGAAACACGAAAGCCCGATTCGAGTGAGGGAGACAAAGACGTGATCGTGAATGGCGTGACGGGCAAAGAAAACAGATTATGGGTCAAAGCCACCCGAAACGTGGTGCCGCTGTTGGGATGAATGGATTGCACACACTGGCAGAAATGATGCTGATGTCCGCAATGGTGATCGAAATCATGGCAACCGGTGCTTTCGTCATCGGCCGCCAGGTCATGCTTTTCGGAATGGCAGAGACACGCAGAGAACAGGGGATGATGCGTCACCAAAGCCGCATCATCCTTGTCCGAACATGTCACCGCGCAACAAGACACATTCCCGCACAGCAGGCAGTGCAGAAAAACCGCAACGATTGCAATGTATCGCATGGTGAGGGAAGGCATTTTCCATGACTCCAAAACACAATAAAACCAATAATAATTATAATTACTTCATTTCACGGAGTCAATAACGAATTTACGAAGATCTATACAACATTTTCAGCCCGGTAAAAACCTCACCTTTTCACTTGATTCCACAGGCTTTCCAACATCTCCCGGCAGAGGGTAAACTAAAATGGGAACCGTTCATCCAGCGGTGAGTCGGACAGTTCAACGAGAAATTGCGACACACGATCGACGATGACCGAGAGCACTTTTTCGCCTTTTTCGGCTGTGGCCTTGTGTGGGTTGCCCGCCCCTGTGTTGGTGGTCAACAGGTGCCAGGCACGCGTCACGCCGATCCAACCGCGATTGACAGCCTCAAATCTGGCCGGCGTTTTGACGCCTTCGTCGGCAAGCAGTTGGCCGTCTTCATCTCGGGCAACCAGTTCCGGGAATAGGGCCAGCGCGATGGACGTTTCCATCTCACCGGCATGGTCATCCGGCTCCTCGAATATATCGTTGTACAGGTCGTTGAAAAGCCGGAACCAGTCGCAGAGGAACAGCTTTGCCCCGGTTTTGTCGAACATTTCGCGGAGGTACCCCTTGAACTCGTTACCGCCGTGACTGTTGAGCAGCACGATTTTTCTGATCCCCTGGTAACACAGCGATTCGACCAGGTCGGTCACGAGCCGGTACATTGTTGAGGGGTTGACGTTCATCGAAAACGGGAACTCGTGCTGGTTCGTTTGCGTCCCGTAAGGGATTGTCGGCAGGAGCATTACCTTCGCCCCACGCTGCCAGGCGGCCTCGCAAATCCGCTCGCCGATACACGTTCCCATGAGCGAGTCATTGCCATAAGGCAGGTGCAGATTGTGCGGTTCGGTCGCACCGATCGGCAACACCGCGACTTCATAATGATTCCGCTTGACTGTCGCGTAAGTCGTTTTTTCCAGATTCCAGGGGTGAGGCATAATCTTACCGTTTTGTTTTTCGTAAATCAAAGAAAACCTGTGGACAATGTTGACAATTCACAACAGACTTTGGCGAATGTAGCGGTTGTGCAACAGCGTTGTGTCAATCTATATTCCAGCAAATCCGCAACATATTTTGCAACAATAAGTTGCGCAAAGCCAGACGCCATCGCATGGTTTTGGCACACATCATGCAATTAGGATCATCTCAATCCTTTCTCCTTTGTTGGGTGTGTGTCAGGTGAGTTGAGGTTTTGGGGTCTTGTCTCCTGTCCCTCCTGTTTCGCCCCGTTAGGCCAATTTCCCTCCTGCCGGCCTTGACTCCCTGACTGCACTTTTTAATGCAGAGTGCGGAACGGGCAACATCCAATGCCACTTGCATATCTTTCCATTCTGCATTCAGGACTTAGGAGCCGCGCAATATTAACATGAACATTTCCAATCAGAGCCGCGAGAGTTATCGAGCGAAATGACCGCTCCGTGACCGTCGCGGCTCTGAAGGATCGAATAACTTACTTTCTGCGCGGGTTCTTACCCCGGCGGCCAGGTCATGGCGCGACCACCAATGACGTGGTAGTGCAGGTGCGGCACACTTTGGCAGGCGTCCGGGCCGCAATTGGCCACAACCCGGTAGCCGCTTTCCGCGACGCCCTGGTCGGCGGCAAGTTTTCGGATGACGCAAAACAAATGCCCGATCAGAGCGGCGTCTTCGTCGGCGATGTCATTTGTCGAGGCGATTTCCTTCTTCGGAATTACCAAAAAATGCACCGGTGCCTGCGGCATGATGTCATGAAACGCAAGGCACAGTTCGTCTTCGTAAAAAATGTTCGCCGGAATTTCCCGGTCGATGATTTTCTTGAAAATGGTTTTTCCTGTCATGGTGAGCAATAAAAAGTTTTTGGTGAACTGTTCCGTACCAGAACTGAAATGGCAACTTCCCAATAACAGCCCGAATCGCAAGCGACGGGCTTTCGGGAACGACGCGGTTGAACCGGTCACTGACGTTTCCGGCTACTGTTCGCAAATTACGTTTGGCGATGTATTATTTTTCGCTGACGTAAATCAATGTTTGCTTTGGCTTGAGTTGAACGGGAATCATCTCATTGGACCAATTGCGCAACATGCCAAGAGGCGTGATTTCGCCGGTTGCCGGGTCGAGAGTGCTCCAACCTCTCTGTCCCGCTTCCGAAGGAACCGTGAGCATTCCTTCGTAAGCTTCATCGCCCGCGTTAAGCAGTATGAAAATATCGTGGCCATCGCGTTTGTAGCGGCCCAGCATGATCCAGGGATTGTCCGGCGCAATCTTCGGCAGGACAGTGGTGGACAACTTTTGGATGTCGTCCACTTTTTCCACAAAATGCGTGTGCGGTGCACCGGTCTCCGGTTTTTTATCGGAGATCACGAACGGGATTTGGTTTTGCAACAGCCGTTGGCCGGATTGCTCGAAATTCGCGACGAGTTCCTGTGTTCTTGGCGACAGCTTGCGCAGATCAAGCGGCTCGGCCATCGGAAGATACTCCGCCTGCAATTCGGCAATCGGGTAATACAACACCACGTCATACACAGGTTTTGCGTCACGGAGAATCGCGTTGAGCCGCCCGACGTAATCGCAATACTTTTTGTGCGTTTCCTCGTCGCGGTCTTTGATGCTGTAGTACAGTGTGAACTCGGTCACACCCATGACCGCCTGCCAGGCCGCCGCCGCGCACATCGTTTCGAGGTCTGCCGGGCCGGAACCGCCCATCTTTTCCGAAAAATCGCTCACCTCTGTCATGACCAACCGCCGACCGTTCCAGTACGCTGCAGAAGCGGGAAACGCCGCCGCCCGCCAGGCACCCCAGACCGCGTGTTTCGGATTGCTCGCCAGCATGTCCAAGCCCGGCACGTCCATGCGAATGAGGACGTCCATTTTATTTCCGTCGAGCGGAACGTGGGCATGAGTCGGTTCTTCGTGCAGCGTGTGACCGCTGGACGCAATGCGCAGCGGCAAATCCGGTGATTCCAGCGTCGGGACGCTGGAACCGTTGTCTGCGCACCACTGCTGAATTTGGCCGTAAAACCGGTCGCAGTTTAAGTCACCGACGAGAGACCAGAAGCGTTGACGCACCTGTTTGTCGTTGTCTGAGTCGCCCTCAAAAAGGGATTTTCGCTGCGGCATTAGGTCTTCGCCGTACCTTTCCTGGTAACGTTCGGGCATATCGTCGCACCAAGGTACCATCGGAAGTGGTTTGAGATCGGGATCAAGGGGATCGTCCACACGAACATTTTTCCGGACTTCTTCGGGTATTTGCCCGATATTGACCGCGTTCAGCGACGGTTCATCGGTGAAAAACGCTTCGATGGATGCGAACAGTTCCTCGCCGAGCCGGTCGCGGTACTGCTGGTGCGTGACTTCGAGAAACCGCCGCGTCATGTTGGGGTGGAGCGGGTTCGGATAACGTCGAGCCGCCGCGTAATTGTTCGAGGCGTGCGTGAACTCATAAGCCGGTCGGATGAAAAACGGTTCGTCCGACCGTTCTTTGTCATAAACGAGAGCCATTGATTCGAGTTCCGGGTGTCCCCGCAGAACGACGCCGCCCGCTTCGGGACTGGGATAACCGTCCTCGTCATAAATCCAGACGCGAAGTCCGAGCGTTTTGGCACTCTGTACGGCATCAACGAACAATTGCCACTCGGCATCGTTAGAGAGATAATTGTTGGAACCAACGTTGCAAACGATTCCGCCAAGCCCGCATTGGTCCTTGAAATACGCCATCTTTTCCGGCGTGTTGTAACGAACCACGCCGCCGTGAATGATTTGCAGCGGTCTCATCGCGGCAGACGGTGAGTCCCACTCCACACGCCAGGATTCAGGAATCCCCGTGTCTTCAGCCTGTAGTATAGGAGACGGGGCAATACACAGTGCGGCAAACAACAACGCACAAACGGATTTCAGTCGGTTCATGGAATCGCTCCTCAATGATGGATATGCTGTGAAAATCAAACTCGTTAGTTTCCATTGTCCAAGATCGACGCGGAGTTGTCAATTATGTCGGGGGTAAATCCTGTTTCTTGCTTCTTAATACACCCTGCACTTTCCAACTTTACCCGGCCGGGTTCAGCAGTCTTTTCAGACAATTTCTGATTTTTGTCGTGATTGAGATCACGTTGCGAGCGGCAATCAATTCGTTGGCCAAAATACTGCGGCGTAAAAAATTGCGTCGTTCCACGTGCGCGGGGCGGCGGTTGGGATCGTCCGGGGGGCGTTGTTGCGGTATAACTTGCTTGCGAGTTGTCCGGCGAATTTTTCAAACAGAGAAACGACATCTTGCTGTCCTTCGGTGAACTTCATGATCGGCTCCACAGGTGAGGTTGTTTTCGCAACAAAACTTAGACACCGATGATCCGGCCGTTTGTAAAGATCAGTTTTTTTAGTCGATGAGAGTTTGATTTATTCCTGGAAAGTGCATATCTAATAAGTCAGATGAGATTTGGCAAGCAGAGATCATGACACAATGACCCACCACGTCAATCCGTGTCCAGGGCGCAGGGCGAAACGGGCAAAATCCATGTCGATACTCTGGTCATCAATACTTCACCTGTGAAAATCCCTAGGGGAAATTCTGCTTGCAAAATCACGTATTTATGGTAGTATAGAACGTACACAAACGAA
>WRMR01000338.1 GCA_009776995.1 Planctomycetaceae bacterium
GAACAGGTTGCTTTGGCCTCACCGACGCAGAAGGGCGTGACAGTTGCCGTTCTGTTCGTCACCGATCCGCAAGCGTCTGAAATGTGCCAGGCTGCACTGCAAACCCTGCAACAGTTGTCGATGCTGTATGCGGACAACGCGAGCGTCAACTGTTTTCCGGTGGCCGTCGATGAGCAAACAGTGACGAACAGTGTCATTGCCGATACACTCAAGGGCTGGGGGATCAGTATTCCGTACCTTCGTCAGCCGGGACGCGAAATCATGAACCGGCTTGGGTTGAGCAATGTGCCGACGTTCCTGATTTTCGGTACGAAAGGCACTTTGCAACTGATCGAACCCGGCCTGCTGCCCCCCGAAGACTTATCGCAATTCATCAGTTCCGCTTTGGCCGGAAAGGAGCCGTATCATGATATTCTCCAATATTTCCAAGATCAAAAGACGGCTTTTTACCAATCGATTGACGCCTGCATTAGTTATGACGTTTTCCGTACCGACCCGGAATACGTTCAAATTGCCGAGCGCACCGAGCCGCAGACGATGTCGCTGACCGAGTCCTGGCGACGCACGGAATTTGTCAGCCCGGGCAACCCGCATGTTGTTGGTTCTTCAATGCTGATTACGCATGACTTCCAAAAGGTCAGCGTACTCAACTCCGACGGTCAAATCATGGAACTGCCTGACAGTAGCCCGGCAACGATCACGCTGGCGGACATTTCGGAGGAAATGCCGTTACATTACATCCGAAATGCTACGGCTACGGACGGGCAACGTTATTTCGCCATTGCGGGAATCAATCAAAAACAGCTTTTTCTGTTCGACAAGGATTTGAAGCCGGTTTTGACCTGGCCGCAACCCGCCGATGCAGATAAATATGAAATCGCCGCCGTGCAATTGGCCGATTTGACAGGCGACGGGACACCCGAAATCGTTGTCGGCTATCGCGTATTGGCGGAAAACAGCCAGCGACTGGCCGCGATCGACCTCAGTGGCAAAACGGTTTGGGAAAACCGTTCGGTCACCGAACCGGATCAAATCGCCATCGTGCTGAAAAACAAGGTGCCTCACGTTTGGGTTGTCAACCGCTACACGGAGACAAACGCCCTGGTCGAATTTGACGCGGCGGGAAAAAAACTTCGCGAATGGCAGGTGGATGCGAATGGCGGGCTGATTTGGAAACTGTTTGCCACCGACCTGGACGGGGACGGCAACTCGGAGGTTCTGGCGGCCCTGCTGCGTGATGGTGAGATCGTCGTTGCGGGAATCAACCCGGACGGACGTGTCGGAACGGACGCGTCACAAAAGCCGTTGCTGTGGGAACATGCCATTTCACCCGGTCCGCACGGAGTCAAGTCGTTCGAGTTCATCGTCACGGGCGATATCAACGACGATTCGTTTGGCGAATGGTGCGTCGCGGCGGCGGATGGCACGATTTATTTTTTCGACAAAACAGGCAAGCTACTCGACAGTTTCGCGTCGGGCGAGTTGCTGTCCGGCATAGCGATCATTCCCGGTGATAACGCCGTGACGCTGGTGCTGACCACATCGAAAGACCGCTACGACGACAGCTCCGCCGAGGACGCGGTCATCGCTCTGAAAGTGACGCAAAACGCTACGCCGCAAACGACGGCAATGACGCCGCCTCCTACGACGCCCGCAACGCCGGATGTTCCTGTCGCGTCCGAGGCACCGGAATTGACGCACGCAGATCAAACCGGATTATTATCGGTGACGGGCGAGGCCGTCGAATCAGATGAGACGGCTGAATTCGGTGAGATCAATGAGGCTGGTGAGGTCACGGTCCCGCCGGAACCGGCACCCGCTTCTGCACCTAATGCTCCACTGTTGCCTCCCTTGCCGCGTGGTTGATTCCACGGATTCCAATGCCTTCGCCGGAACGTTTCCTACCTTGATGGAAATGCAGGTGTCCACTATAATCACAGGTGAGTTGCAGAGCAAGCAATCTGGATTATGTTTTTTGTTTTGTCCGGTTTAACACGAGTTCAGTTTTATGAAAACCCCATCCCATCATTTCCCGAACGATCCCCCGTTTGACGACGATTTTGACCCGAACGACATGGCTGCCGATTGGTCGCCTGTGATTGACGTCGAAGAAACCGGATCGCAAACGGCCACCATGACCGCCCGCAGGTCAAAAACCGCGAAAACAGTTCAAGCGTCCGGGCGGGATGATGCACAAGGTGACGATGAGCCGATAGACGCCGCTGTGTTGAGTTCGCCGGTTGTTGAGGAAGTGTCGGGCGATTTTATCAGTTCATGGAATCGGCTGGTCAGCATGACCAACTGGGAAAAAGGCAAGCTGATTCACAACTGTCGTGCAAAGTTGATCGAAAACGGGTTGCCTCGTCAGATTTATTCCGACGAATCGCTGGCCAAACGGCTGGGCAACGTCTCCGGGCAACACATCGGACGGTTGCGCCGCGTTTTCGAGCGGTTCAGTACCACGTTCGGGCAGTATCCGGGGTTATACTGGAGTCACTTTCAGGCGGTACTCGACTGGGACGACGCCGAAGACTGGCTCGCCGATGCTTCGGAGAACCAATGGTCGGTTGCCTCAATGCGGTTGCAACGCTGGGAAACGATCGGCTCTCCCGCAGGACAAAAGCCGAACGATGCGGATATTGTCATGTCCGAGCCGGATGAAGACGTCAATCCCTACAACGATTCGGACACAGTGCTGGACGGCAACCGGAAAAGCGTTGAACCAAACCGGGACAAGGACAAGAAGAAAAAAGGCGAAGGCGGCAACCACAACGGGGGTTCAGGTGGTGGTTCCGTAAGCGGTTCGGGCGGTACCGACAATGATTTCGGCAATTTTTCGTCGCCTGCCGAGGCCTTTGCCCAGATGAAACAGATGAAAGACCTGCCGGAAGACCTCAAGGAAGCCTTCGAACAACTCAAGGTTGTCATTCTCAGTCACAAGGTTTCCGGCTGGCGCGAAGTTGACCCGCAACGTATCCTGACGTTTCTCAACGCGATGAAAGTCGTCATCATGACGGAAGAAAAGTGAGGGTGAGGGGCTTGTTCAAAAATAACTTATCGGAAAAGTCAAGGCACACTGATAACACAGCTCGAGCAGTTCGCCACAGATCAGTCTGTGAAAATCCTGTTTTATCGGTGTTATACTGTTCCACGCCAATAAAGTGACATTTTATGCAGGGTAGCTACCGGGAACGTAAGTGACCGGTTCAACGGTAACGTTCCCGAAAAAAACCATCGCTTACGCTCCGGGTTGCTGTTTTAAAACTTCACTTTCTTGGCGTTGTGCGGTAAAACAGAGTTAAAATCGTTCCCTGCCATTGACTTTGGAAAAACAGGACGCGATCAAAAAAGATATTGATGACCTTGTTTTCGCGTTGTCTTTCGATGTCCCCGTCAAGAATGTTTCAGAACACGAGTTTTACAATAGATGTGAATTCGCGGCATCAAGTCACTTGACACTTTTTCGTCACTGCATAAAACAAAACCGTGAACGTTTACCAACAACAAAGCGAAAAAATCATGACCAACATCCCACCTCGAACCATGTTCCAGAAAATCTGGGACGCTCATGTTGTCAAAGTCGATCCCGCCGGGGACACGCTCCTTTATATTGATTTGCAGCTCTGTCACGAAGTGACCAGTCCCCAGGCGTTTGAGGGCTTGCGACTGGCCGGGCGGAAACTGCGTCACCCGGACCGCGTGGTCGGCGTGCAGGATCATGACGTGCCGACCACCGACCGCACCAGGCCGATTGAAGATCCGATTGCGCGGCAACAAATCGAAACACTGCGACAGAACGCCAAGGATTTCGGATTTCGCCTGTATGATATTGACGATCCCGATCAGGGTGTGATCCACGTCGTCGTGCCGGAGCAGGGTTACACCCAACCCGGCATGACCATCGTGTGCGGCGACAGTCACACGGCCACGCACGGGGCGTTCGGGGCATTGGCGTTCGGTGTCGGCACGAGCGAAGTCGAGCATGTTTTCGCAACGCAAACGCTCCGTCAGAAGCCGCCCAAAACTTTCCGTATTACGGTCAACGGCCAATTGCAGCCGGGCGTTTCGGCAAAAGACCTCATTTTGTACATCATCGGCCAAATCACCACGCAGGGCGGCACGGGCTATTGCATCGAATACGCCGGGCCGGTCATTCGTTCGCTGACGATGGAAGAACGCATGACCGTGTGTAACATGACGATTGAAGCCGGGGCGCGTTCCGGAATGATTGCTCCCGATGAGACAACACTTGCGTATTTGAAAGGTCGGCCACACGCTCCCCAAGGTGCCGACTGGGATACGGCCGTCGCCCGTTGGAAGCAACTGGCCACCGACGATGGAGCAACCTTTGACCGTGAATTGACCTTTGACGCAAGTGAAATCGAGCCGCAGGTGACCTGGGGGACAACGCCCGGTCAGGTGACCGGCGTCAGCGGCCGCGTTCCGAACCCGGAAACTATTGCCGACCCGATGGAGCGGAAGATGGTCGAATCGGCTCTCGAATACATGGGACTGATGCCGGGAATGCCGATGATCGAAATTGCCATCGACCATGTTTTTATCGGTTCCTGCACCAATGGACGCATCGAAGACCTGCGCAAAGCGGCGGAAATTGTCCGCAATGCGCTCGCCAAGGGACACAAAGTTGCCAAGACCGTCACCGCGATTGTCGTACCGGGCAGCGGGCCGGTCAAACGTCAGGCCGAAGCGGAAGGACTCGACAAGCTGTTTCTCGAAGCCGGTTTTGAATGGCGCGAACCGGGTTGCAGCATGTGCCTGGCGATGAACCCAGACCGCCTCAACCCCGGCGAACGCTGTGCCGGAACGAGTAACCGCAATTTCGAGGGTCGCATGGGCAAAGGCGCACGCACACACCTCGTTTCCCCCGCGATGGCCGCCGCCGCCGCCATCGCAGGGCGTTTCGTTGATGTCAGGTAGTGCTTTGGATTCACGCAACACAAGCTGTTCGATCCATCAGAGCCGCGAGAGTTATCGAGCGGAACGACCGCTCCGTGACCGTCGCGGCTCAGATTTAAATGTTCACGTTGTTTTTGCGCGAGTCCTTTGTCAGTTTTCAAGAATAACCAACCACCGGGCTTTTTGTTGCTCAAATCAAAATATTCGGATATTATTTCGTTTTTTTTCAATCAACCGGCTTGACAATCTTTATTTTCCGGTTGACTTTGTGTATATTGGCAAGCAGAGTCGGATGGCACTGTTGATCATGCCGACTTTTTTCCCGCCAATTGAACACCAAACTTACGGAGGTTTTTCATGAATCGAAATGCTTTTTCAGGCACATCACGACGTGATTTTCTCAAAACATCCGGCATCGTTGCCGCCGGAACGCTTCTCGCAACCCAAACCGCGCCGCGCGTCCATGCGCAGGAATCGAACACAATTAAGATCGCTCTTGTGGGATGCGGCGGTCGTGGCGGTGGAGCCGTGCGTCAGGCCCTGGCCGCCGATCCCAATGTCGAGCTGTGGGCCGTTGCCGACACGTTTCAAGACAAGTCATTTGGCATGGCTGGCGCCCTCAAGGCCGACCTGGAGAATAAAGATCAAGCCAAAAAGTTCGCCGTCGCGGATGACCGGCGTTTTGTCGGTTTCGACGCCTACAAGAAGGCAATCGATTCGGTCGGCAAGGGCGGTGTCGTTCTCCTTTGCACGCCGCCCGGGTTTCGCACCTTGCATTTTGC
>WRMR01000339.1 GCA_009776995.1 Planctomycetaceae bacterium
CGACATTCGGCAACTATAACCCCGCAGCGGGAGCGTCTTTCGGATTCGCCATCCTGAATGACATTGAAACGTACTTTTTCATGAGTGCGGCTCAGGGCGACAGCCGGAGTAACGTCCTGCAGGCACCCAAAGTGACCCTGATCAACGGCCAGTATGCCATGGTCCAGGACACCACGGATCGCCCCTTTGTCACCGGCCTCAACCCGGTTGTGGGCGACTTTGCCGTTGCCATGCAGCCGGTGGTCGAAGTCATTCCCGAAGGAACGATGCTCGGTGTCGACGGTGTTGTCAGCAGTGACAGGCGTTATGTCCGAATGAACCTTTCGCCTATGTTCAGTACGGTCAGTGACACCATCCAGACCTTTGACACGGGAACGGGAACCGTAACACAGTGGAACACGTCAACGAACACCACGCAAAGCAACCAGACGACTCAAAACAATCAGACGACTACGGATGGCAACTATGCCCCGGTCATTGGCGGTGTGGTCATGCAGCCGATGACAACGACATTCTCCGTCATGACCTCGGTCAGCGTTCCTGACGGCGGCACAATCCTCATGGGCGGCGTCAAGCGGCTGAAGGAAGGCCGCAAGGAATACGGCATACCGATGGTCAACAAGATTCCGTACCTGAAGCGGTTGTTCTCCAACACTGCGGTCGGACGCGAAACCCAAAGCATGATGTTGATGGTCACGCCGCACATCATTATCCAGGAAGAGTACGAAGAATCCATGTCCTCCGCCACGGAGAACCGTTGATACTTCGACCGTCATCTTTGGCGGGCAAGAGCCTCCAGCCCGCCAAAGATGTTCTGAATCACGGGCAGTCTCCAAAACAGAACGCAACCCCAAGGACAACGCTGTTCTTTTTCGGTTCATCCGACAAGTTCGTACCTTGGCTTGTGAATGGCGAGTATTTTGAGTTTGAAGTATCAACATACTCGCAACGCCACAATATTTCACGACAATACTCCGGTGGGAACCGCGTATTGAGAGAACCCTTCGTGTGCGTGATAAACGCGAAGAAAGTGAATGCGAGAAATTCACATCGAAGATTTTGTCGCCGTGGCATGCGTTGGAGCATCTTCGGCGACAAAACGATCCTGACTCTCCGCAACATCGTCAAATCCAACCGCAAGAAGCTGACGTTTCTTGCAAGTTGCACTGCCATGCCTTTGCGTCTCCGCGTGAGATAAAATATCGTTTTTTTGGCGAAAAACCGCATTTTCGTCTTGCGGTCAATAGGCAAAATCGTGTAAAACAATAGTTTTGACGGGGGGAATTGTTCCCTGCACTTCTGTTCTGTCACGAAGATTTTTCACTCGGTCGCTGCCATGACGAAAGTTGATTTCTATATTTTACGCAATTTTTGCAGAACCCTTATCTTGTGGTATTTGTGTCTGGTCGGACTGTATGTGGTTTTCGACCTGTTTACAAACTTCGATGATGTTCTTTCGTCCGGAAAAGCCAACGGAAATATCGTTCTTTCCATCGGGCGATATTATTTTTTCAAGACATTCCAGTTTTTCGACGTCCTCGTGTCGCTGCTGATTATGATTTCGGCCATGATTACACTTTCGACAATGATTCGCCACAATGAAATGATCCCGCTTCTGGCGTCCGGGATTTCTCAATTACGGATTATCATGCCGATAATCGGAGCGGCTAGCATAGTGATATTACTGGCCATGGTGTGTCGGGAACTGCTCTTGCCAAATTATTTGAACGATATTCTGGCAAATAAACCCGGTGACGTCGGCCAAGGTACCGGCACATCGGTCGAGGGCATAACAGACAGCAGGACGGGAATCAATATTCGCGGTGACAAGGCATTATGGTCAACAAAAACGATAAACGCTCCGAATTTCTCCCTGCCGGTCGGACTGGACAAATACGGGCGATACCTTAACGCGAACTCGGCGCAATATCTTGCGGCGACCAAAGATCGGCCTGCCGGATTTATGCTCAAAAATGTGACCGCCCCGAAGGAACTGTTGGAAAATGAGTCACTCACGCACGAAGATGAAGCTGTCATCGTCACGGCGAAAAGCGCACCGGATTGGGTTGAGCCGACCGACTGTTTTGTCGTCACCGGTATCACATTCAATCAATTGGCAGGCGGGAAAGCCTGGCGGGAATACGGCTCGACGCTTGAACTGATCGAAGGGGTGCGCAACCCCAGTCTTGATCTTGCGACCGAAGTATATTCCGTGATTCACACCCGAATCACGCAACCGATGCTCGACCTCACACTGCTGCTGCTCGGGCTGCCGATCATCCTGACCAAGTCCGACCGCAATGTCTTCAAGGCACTCGGCATCGGTGCCCTGTTGATTATCGCCTTCCTGGCCATACAATTAATCAGCAAGCAAGTCGGCATTTCTTACCAGCAGCCGGTCATGGGAGCCTGGTTCCCGCTGATCCTGTTCGTACCCATCGCCGCCTACCTGTTTTATGACGTCCTTCGGTAACACGGCAACGCAACAAAGGCCGGGCGGTTGCGCCATGACGCCCGCCCTTTGCCGGCAATCACTGGGAGTTCTCATGTATTACGTTTGCATTCGCGGCAAGGTGTTCGGACCGCTGGAAGAGAACCAGGTGATCGACATGGTGCGGCAGGGCAAACTCGGCCGCATGAACGAAATTTCGACCGATCAACGGCAGTGGGTTCGGGCGGATGAGTTCGAGCGGTTTTTCCCAAAACCCCAGCCGAAACACAAACCGCAGCTTTTCGAAGCGTTCGAGTTGCCGAAGGACGGCTCACCTGCCGCAGTGCAAAAGACGGAAGCGGAACCCTCGGCCACGGCGTGGTACTACAGTGACGACGGCAAGACGGGCATGGGGCCCTTCTCGAACAGCGATGTCGAGCAAATGATCCGGGATGGCAAAATTACCGGACAGACGATTCTCTGGCATGACCGGCTCGATCCGCAAGCCGCCGAAACCGTGGCCGAGTTTGCCCGGCTTTTTCGCAAGCCGTCCCAACCGGTTGCCAGGCGGAACCGCAATGCCCAGCGATTTCACCAGACTTCGGACAACCCGCCCGAGCGACATGGAAACGTGGCTCCGGAAATTCTGGAGCAACTCGAAAAGGCGGCCACCTGGTCGTTTGTGCTGGTTTTGATGGCAACCATCGGCGCAAGCGGGCAGTTGATTTCGCAACTCTTCCTTTTCGTATTCATCGCACGAACCGGCTCGGTGCCGCTGACGCTTGGATTTTTACTGGTCAATCTGGTCATCGACCTGGCTTGCGGCTGCGTGATCTTTGCGTTTTGGCGTTACACGAACCAATTGAAGCGTGCCTTGCGTGAGGCCGACGACACGGCACTCGCCCTGACCGCCCGACGCGCGGCGGAGTTCTGGCGAGCCTGCGTCATTGTGCCGGTGATCATATTCGTGTTTCTGTTATTGGTCGCGCTGCTGGTTTTCACCGCCCTGAATCCGGTTCATTTCCTGGAACCGTTCAACGCCCCGACGCTGATGCGTTCGACGCCGATTATGAAGTGGTCGGCGGTGGTATTTTTTCCGGTGCCGCAAATCCGCGTTGGGTCGGTAACCGACACAACTGTGCCAACCAGAAAAGTAACTTATTATGGCGATTTGAAATCCGTCGCCGACAACGCACCTGATGGCAAAAATCCGATACGGCCGTATGTTTGGCTTCCATTGTTATGGCCGATGAAAATGCCAATACAATCACCAACCGGTATTATATCAGGAATGCCCGGTCACGCCATCGGTTGGCAATGCAACCGCTTGGGGATCGGCTGCCCACCAATGATCCCGTCATTGCGCTACGATCCATTCCGGTTTGTGTTTCATCCTGCTTCACTCGGCTTCGGTTCGCAAAGCATTTTCGAGCATTTCGGAAAAATCGGGCATGGCCGGGTGTGTTGCAGGGGTCAAGACATTTCCGTCGCGTCCGACAAGAATGTAGTGCGGGATGCCGGATATGCCGTAGTAATCCGCGTAGTTCCTGCCGCCCTTGTCCTGAGTCAATTGACTCGACGTGCTAATCCACGGAAGGGTGTGCTTTTCTTCGTAGTCCCTGAGCGTTTCCAGGTCTTCATCGATGCTGTAAGCGATGACCTCGAAGCCCTGCTCCCGGTATTTTTCGTAGCACGCCTCCACAGCGGGAAACGACGCAATACACGGCCCACACCAGGTTGCCCAGTAATCCATCAAAACAACCTTCCCGCGAAAATCGCGAATATCGATCTTCGTCCCGTCCAGTTGATACGCCTCAAACTCCATCGCGTTGCCTGTCAGTGTGTTGAGGCGTATCATGCCGTCGAGACGTTCCGCCCTGGCATTCATTTCCGGGTCGTCCGAACTGCAATAAAATTCTTTCAGAACTTGAAAGTGTTCCAGTATCCACTCTTCACTGCCAAACAAGCGTAAAGCGTTCTCAAGGTAATCGACATAACACATTCTCTTTACGGAATGATTCCGGTTGTCCTGAAAAGCCGCTCTTTGAGTATCAAGATACCGGCGAAATTCCCGGCGAACCTCATCTATTGCCTGTTTGTTGTCACCTGCCAGGTTATGCAAACGCCTTAATTTCAAGATGACTTTGTATGAATCGTAACCTTCAACGAGATAATCGTACTGTGGCAGGACCTCCTTGGCTTCCTCCATGTCGGATTGTTCCAGGCACTCCCTGAAAACAGCCAATTTTTCCTGGTCGGTTTCCATTTCATAAAAACACATCCCAACAATCAAAACACTTAACAGATCGCGCGTTTTGGTGCCAGGGTATTTTTCGATGAAATCCCTCATCGATTTTTCCAGCACGAGCCAATCATCGTTGATTTCCTTCAATTGCCGCAAATAATCCTCTTTCGTCTTGTTATCCTCATGATGAATCTGCCTTCGGTACAATTCACGGTATTGAATTTCAAGCAGTACGGCCCGGGCGTAAATCGTGTTTTCAGAATCGGGTGCTTCGCGTATCAAATCATCGGCATAAGCCTTGAGTTGCGGCGCATATTCGGCAAAATCTTTGTCTTCACCCGCCAGATTCTCAAGAGCGATCAGTTTGCCTTTTTGTCCCAAGGCAATGCCGGCGGGTTCCGCAGCGATTTTGAGCAGGTTTTCTGAAGCATCCCGCAGGGAGGAATAAGCTGTCTCCCGGACACGAACCCATTTCTCGTATTCGTCCATCGTTTGCGGTTCGCAGTCCATGAGCCTCGCGACATACTCTTTCAGCGCGGGAAGATCGTCACCCGGCATGGTGAGGAAATCGTCTGAAAGAATGGTTTTCGGCTTCTGGGCAACAGCAAACGGGGGACCGGAATACAGCATCGGACATATCCAACAGATCGCCGCAAAAAGTGCGGCCAAGTGACAACGTTGCATGGTTGTTTCTCCGAAAAGTAAAAGGAAAAAGGAAATCGTTGCAGTACGGAAAATGATTCTGCCGCAATCCGGCACCGGCGGCAAGAACAAAACCCGAGCACCAGTTAATCCACATCAATCACCGCCGCCGATTGTGGTGTGATGCCGTCCACTTTGTCGCCGATGGATGAAAATCTGACGTTGCACTCAACCCCGGCGGTGGCAACGGCGATGAACTCGCGGAACTCCACATCGGTCAACTCGAATTGATGGTTTTCGTGGCGGAACCACGCGTCGGATTCGGCAGGATTGCCTTTCGGTTCGTCGTGGTCAGTGCCTGCGTA
>WRMR01000340.1 GCA_009776995.1 Planctomycetaceae bacterium
TTGCGTCAACTGGGGGCCGGGCCAGGGGAGGTCCGACGGGTTCGGCCACTGGGCGACGGTCGGCGTCAAGCCGATGTTCACCTGTGAGTACGGTGTGCCGTTCACCTGGGACTGGGCGATGTATCGCGGCTGGTACAAGGGCGTGCGCGAGTTCGGCAGTGCTCCCGCCCCGTGGGAATTTTGCAACGCGGAGTGGAACGCCCAGTTTCTCGGTGACGCCGCGTTCCAAATCGGCGAGCCGGAAAAACGTAATCTGCGCTGGGAGGCCAAGCAGTTTCACGCATTATTGAACGACGAGGGCAAAACCTGGCACCGCTGGGATTATCCCGCCCAACTCGGTTCGCGTGAATTTACGGATCAAGACCTGGTCATTGGAAGATACATCACCGACAACTGGCGGGCGTTCCGCACCTGGGGACTGTCGATCAACTCGTTTTGGGAGCATGGCCGCCTGTGGAGTCTCAAACCCGGCGTGGACAAGTCGCGTAAAAACTATGACACCGATTGGGAGAACTTACAGCGTCCCGGTTTCAGCCCGGATTTTCAGGATCAACGCTACGAGCGCATCGACCTGGCGTTTGAGCGGGACGATTGGATTCCATCGGTCGCGGCGGAAGCATTGATACGGAATAACAGCCCGCTGCTGGGTTATATCGCCGGAAAAGACGGTGCATTTACGAGCAAGGATCATAATTTCCTGCCGGGGGAGACAATTGAAAAACAGATGGTTATGGTCAATAATTCTCGTGAGGAAGTACGTGCTCAATGTAGCTACTCAAGCGATGATTTGCCGGACTGGGAGGATAGAGCATTAGTATCAATGTATTTCCCTTTTGAAACTGGGGAAATAAAACAACTGCCAATGCAATACAAACTTCCCAATGATCTTGTGCCAAGTACTTATACTTTAAGAGTAAATCTCAGGTCGCATACCGAAGAAAAAGGCTTTGATATGCACGGAGACACTTTCACCATCCACGTCATGCCGCCGCCGGAAAAAATTCCCGCGATGAACATCGCGCTGTTCGACCCGAAAGGCGAAACGGCGAAATTGCTTGACGAACTGGGGGTGGAGTATCGGTTGATTCATGGCATTCATGATTTTTCACACGGAGGCACAGAGGCACAGAGTGAGGAAAATGAGAGTACATCCCTCCATGTCTCCGTGCCTCTGTGTGAGGAATTTTTAGTCATCGGCAAGGACGCGTTGGACTTGTCCGGCGACGGTTTTGATTTGACCGGCGTGCCTGACGGGATGAAGGTCATCGTGTTCGAGCAAACGGCGCAGACGCTCGAAAAGCGGCTGGGGTTTCGCACGGCGGAATACGGTTTGCGGCAGGTGTTCCGACGTGTGGCCGACCACCCGGTTTTGCACAACATCACCGACGACAATCTTCGGGACTGGCGGGGTTCATCGACGCTGTTGCCGGAGCGTTTGGACTACGAAACGAACGAGCAGGTTTTCAACGGCGTGCCGACGGTCGAGTGGTGCGGCATCACCGTGCCGCGCGTGTGGCGTTGCGGCAACCGGGGCAACGTCGCCGGCGTACTCATCGAAAAGCCGGCCTGCGGTGATTTTCTGCCGATTCTCGACGGCGGTTTCAGCCTGCAATACTCGCCGCTCATGGAATACCGCCAGGGCAAGGGCATGATCCTCTTCTGCCAGATGGACGTGACCGGCCGCACCGAGAATGATCCGGCGGCAACGCATCTCGTCGGAAATATTTTACGCTACGTGAATGATTGGAAGGCGGAAGAGAAGCGAAAAGTGGCTTATACTGGCAAAGAAGAAGGAGTGAATTATCTGAAAAAAATCGGTGCCTCTCTTGCCGAATTTCGAGACACTGGTGCCAGCATTGTCGCCGTTCCGGACGACATTTCACCTGATGAGCATGTTTTGGCTCTCGGATCCGGCAGCGGGTTTGTCATTTCAGGAGAACTGTCCTCACGATTCCGAAAGGACGGGCGAGTCCTGATGATTGGCGCGCTTCCAGATAGTGAGTATGGTATGAACGTTCCGTTCCCAGAAATTTCCACAAAGGAAGGCGAGCATATTTCAACGTATTTCGAACCATTCGGAATGGATTCACCGTTACGCGGCGTTGGCCCGGCGGATTTGCACAATCGCGACCCGCAAGATTACCCGCTTGTGACGGGAGGGACAGGAGTTGACGTGGTGGGCAACGGGATTCTGGCCGTATTGGATGACGGTCGCACGGTGATTTGCGGTCTTGCCCCGTGGCAATTCCCGGCGGACAAACAGAGTTTCAAACGGACGTTCCGCCGCGCGGCGTTCACGCTTTCGCGGCTGTTGGGCAACATGAACGTTGACATGCAAACGCCGCTCCCGAACCGCTTTCACGGCCCGGTCGGCCAGGACGAACAGCGTTGGCTCAACGGCCTGTACCTCGACCAGCCGGAAGAATGGGACGACCCGTACAGATTTTTCCGGTGGTGAAGATATACCGCACAACGCCAAAACAAGATGTTCGATCCCTCAGAGCCGCGACGGTCACGGAGCGGTCATTCCGCTCGATAACTCTCGCGGCTCTGATCTTGCGGCTCGGATGGGAATGCGCGACTCCCAAGAACCCCGTCAATACCGGTAATAATCCGGCTTGAACGGTCCCTGAACCGGTACGCCGAGGTAGTCGGCCTGTTTTTGCGACAGTTGGGTCAGCTTGACACCGATTTGAGCAAGATGCAATCGGGCAACTTCCTCGTCGAGAATTTTTGGCAGAACATGCACACCGAGCGGATATTTTTCCGGCTCCGTCCAAAGGGCGATTTGCGCAAGAACCTGATTGGTGAACGAATTTGACATGACGAATGAGGGATGTCCCGTTGCACAGCCGAGATTGACCAAACGGCCTTCGGCGAGCAACAAAATCGAGTTGCCACCGGGAAAAGTGTAGCGATCCACAAGCGGTTTGATATTCGTTTTCTTAATGCCCTTGTACGATTCCAACCCGTGAACATCGATTTCGCAATCAAAGTGCCCGATGTTGCAGACAATGGCGTCGTTCGGCATTTGGGCAAGATGTTCGGCCATGATAATGTCGCAACAACCGGTTGTTGTAACGAAAATATTGCCAAATTTGCAGGCTTCCTCCATTGTCGTGACTTCAAAACCTTCCATCGCCGCTTGTAGGGCGCAAATGGGATCGATTTCCGTCACAACGACGCGCGCGCCGTAGGAACGCATCGAATGGGCGCAACCCTTGCCGACGTCGCCATAACCTGCGACCACAACAACCTTTCCGGCGATCATGACATCGGTGGCACGCTTGATGCCGTCGGCCAGTGATTCGCGGCAACCGTACAAATTGTCGAATTTGCTCTTGGTCACCGAGTCGTTGACGTTGATGGCGGGAATTTTCAACTCGCCTTTTTCGTGCATCTGGTAAAGCCGATGTACGCCCGTCGTCGTTTCCTCCGACAGCCCGCGAATACCGCCGATGATTTCCGCGTATTCCGGTTGATGCACAACAATCGTCAGGTCGCCGCCGTCATCAACGATCATGTTCAGCGGCTTGCCGTCGGGGAAAATGAGCGTCTGTTCAATACACCAGTCGTATTCCTCATCGGTTTCGCCCTTCCAGGCAAACACGGGCACGCCGGTTGCCGCAATAGCCGCCGCTGCGTGATCCTGCGTCGAAAACTTGTTGCAACTGCTCCAGGTGACTTCGGCACCGAGTTCGCGGAGCGTTTCGATTAACACCGCCGTTTGAATCGTCATGTGCAGACAACCGGCGATGCGCGCCCCTGTGAGCGGTTTGGATTTGCCGAATTTCGCCCGCAGTGCCATGAGGCCGGGCATTTCGTGTTCGGCGAGTTGAATTTCCTTGCGTCCCCATTCGGCGAGGGACATATCGGCGACTTTGTACTGGAATTTGTTTTCGGCAATGGCCATAATGATGGAACTCCTGAATCGTGACGGTATCCCGAACCTGTTGGGACACGAAAAAAACCTGCCTGTCAATATAGCACATTCCCAAACTTGTTAAAGGGCACAAAAACCGGGATTTTTTGCCCGCATGTTCGTTGGGTTACGATGGACGTGAGGCGGGTAAGGTCAATTTTTCCGACAGAAATGGCATTCATTATCATTGCCCTGTCAGGGCAAAACATAATAGCCCAGGGCAAGGCGTACTCGCCGCAGCCCTGGGTAACGATTCCCTCTCAAAGATTACGACCCTGAAAGGGTCGAACAAAATGGGAGTATCCATTGCCGGTTGTTTTGTTTAGCCCCCTTGGGGCAAGTCGCCAGAAACCGTATTTGTGAAATGGCGTACCACTAATAAGGACTTCTCTGATAGCTTCCCGGCATGGTGGACATACCGCCGTAACCGCCATACCCCCCGTAGCCGCCTGTGACCCCGTAGCCTGCGTAGGGTTGCTGGTACATCATCATGCCGAAAGGGTTGTACATCTGATTCTGATTCATCTGATTCAGAAAACTTTGCTTTCGGAATTCCTCGAGGACCGACGTCAGTACGGTGGAATTGATTTTGTCCAGCGGATAGACTGTAATTTTCCTAGGCGGGTTATCGAGAAGTGTCTTGTCTGTTTCTTCAATATACTTGGTCAGGGTTTCCACGAGATCGTTCGGTCCCTGAATCCAAATCGAATTGGTCAGCGTATCGACGCCTGTTCCCGCCGGCACTCCGTTTGGCAACCGTATCGCCCGGAGGTAGCGGCCATAAGTGGTGAGCAGTTGCATGTGAACTTTATTGGCGTCAGAATTCAGAACAGGGACAAGGACCGGCTTATAAATCGGGTCAGGGATGTCAAGCTGGTCGATCAATTCCCCAACGATGATCCGGTCACGTTTTGAGCCGGTCACGATGATCGAGTTGGTTGCCTCTTGCGGAAACAACGACGGCAGGGTGGGACGCAATCCTGACGTCGCATAACCACCTGCGGGGTCATAGCCGCCCATACCACCCCGGACGCCGCGCTGCATGTATCCCGATTGCGTCGCGGCGGACTGACGATTGGGAAATCGGGAACTCATTCGCATTTGCAGGCGTGTTACCAATATCTGCGGGCTGAGATAGCGGACCGCAAATTCCGTGTAGTTGCGGTCTTCGTACAAAACGCGGTTGAATTTGGGCGTCGCTTCGTCTTGAGCTTCCGGTTGTTGGCTTCGGGCAAAGGCCGCTGTGAGCCGGTCGAGTGCCGCCGTGTCGTTCGAGACGAGCGACAGTGTGCCGTCGGCATTGACGATCACATAAGCCGACGGCGTCTGGGAGGACGGATATGTGTCGGCGGGTGCTTCCGGCGTCGGTGTTGCTTCGGGTTGTTGCGGCGCAACGGGCTGCGGTTCCGGCTGAGGCTGTTGCGGCTCCGCAGGTTGGGACAGGTTCAGCGCGGGCACCTCCTGCAATTCAGAAACCGGTTCGGCATAAGAGACGTAAGCGATGGCGTCAAATTGCGGCAAAACCGTTACTCGTGAAAGCTGTTGTTCGTCCCACTCCATCATGCGCGGGCCGTCGGTTCCCGTCATGCCTTGGGGAGCGCGAAAGCCGGTTGATGGTTGTGCCGGCGATGTTGTTGCGGGCTGTGTCGTTGGCGGTGTTGCGGCGGGTTGTTGCGGCGGCTTCTCTTCGTCATTCATGCTCGGGACGACGAGCGGGTGATCGGGGTTGACCTGTTGCCAGAGTTTCTGCAACTGTTCGA
>WRMR01000341.1 GCA_009776995.1 Planctomycetaceae bacterium
AAAACCATTGGCTATGTTCATTCCGCCAGTTTGTCATTTTTTCCGCGGGATCATATTTTTGAACGGTGTTATTGTTTAGAGGCACCAACCTGGCTCTGGTATGCGAAGCATACCCTGCTATCGTCAGCTCACAGTGATTTTTGATAAATTCGATTTTGTCGAAAATCATTTCGCTTTTCCTGATAGAATTATACGTTATTGTAGACAAATACCCTCTGGACAACTTTGCGTCATCTCAATGTTTTTTATGGCAGATGAAACTTTTAATCACATCGCACACTCTCTTCTGTTCTTCCTCAGTGATATCGTGATAACTGGGCAAATTGACCGCCCGTTCGGTAATGTCATAGGCGACCGGATTGGTTTCAACCCGGTCAAACATCGGCAGCCAGCTGAGCGGCCAAAAAAAACACCGCCCGTCGATATTGTTTTCCTTGAATTTTGTCAGCAATTTTTCTCGATCAAAATTGTACGATTTTCCAAACAGGATCGCTGGCATCCAATGACCATTTACGGTTCCGGCTGGTTCGGGATTCATCGTTATATCAGGCATATCAGCGAAGAGTCTTTGATATTCCAAAAAGACTTCCCGTTTTTTAGCAATCAATTCCTCAATTCGCTCCATTTGGGCGCAACCAATGGCCGCTTGGACATTGGCCATGCGGTATTTGTAACCGATCATTTCTGCCCAGAATTGTGTCGAGGTTTGCGGCGGACGACCATGATTATTCAATGTCACGACTTTTTCGTACAATTCGCCGTTGTTTGTGACAAACATTCCCCCTTCACCCGTCGTAAGCGTTTTCGTTCCATGAAACGAAAAGACGCCGAAATTGCCGATTGAACCTGCTCGTTTGCCGTGATAAACCGCACCAATGGCTTCCGCTGCGTCTTCGACCAAGACCAAGTTATGCCCCGCGGCGATGACCTGCAACTTGTTCATTTCACATAGATTGCCGTAAAGATGAACAGCGACAATCGCTTTGGTTTGCGGAGTGATAGCGGCTTCAACTTGTATTGGATCAAGGCACCACGTATCCGGAAGAACATCGACGAAAACTGGTTTGGCACCAAGATAAGTGATCGCGGCCGCACAAGCCAGCCAATTGATGTCGCCGAGAATCACTTCGTCGCCAGGCTTGATGCCGATAGCGGCGTATCCCATGTGTAGCGCACCGGTGCAACTTGATGTTGCATGAGCGTATTTGACGCCGAGGTGCTGTTTGAATTTTTCTTCAAAATCCGTAATGCAGTCGTAGCAGCGTTCTCCCCAGCCAATCTGTGCTGCGCGAGTGGCATATTCTACCTCAAGTGAAGTGATTGATGGTTTGGAATAATGGATTTTATTCATCTGTTGCTTAACGTTAATAAACGAATGGATAGTACATATTAGTCGAATGCAAAGCCAAAAACAATACCTTGAATCACAGGCCTGAAAACCGCTGTAGAGATTTTTTGATGACGTTCGCAACGTACTCTGTTGCTAATTCATCAATGCCCGGCCAAACCCCCAACCAAAATGTATTCTTCATCACTCTGTCAGCATTCGTAAGATTACCTTGAATTCGATAACCTTTCCCCGTGTTACGTATAGGGTCAAAGCACGGCTGTCGGACTATATTTCCCGCGAATAACATTCTTGTCTGAATACCGCTTTCTTCCAACTGTCTGACGAGTTGGTTTCTATCAACACCCTCTTGGCATGTGATCAGAAATCCGAACCAAGACGGATTGGAATCGGGGCAGGATTCAGGAAGTATCAATTTGTTGCTTAGAGATGACAAAGCTTCTTTCAATAAGTCGAAATTACGCCGTCGCATGCTTGTAAAAAAATCAATTTTATTTAATTGAGCAACGCCAACAGCAGCTTGCATGTCCGTCGCTTTTAAATTGTACCCAAAGTGAGAGTAAACATATTTGTGATCGTAACCTTTTGGCAATTCACCGAATTGTCCATCAAAGCGACGACCACAAAGGTTATCTTGCCCAGATGCACATAGACAGTCACGTCCCCAATCTCGCATGGATCGGATAATCTTATTCAGCAAGGGATTGGAAGTGTAAACGGCACCGCCTTCTCCAGTGGTGATATGGTGAGGCGGATAAAA
Organism: Planctomycetaceae bacterium; assembly: GCA_009776995.1. Classification (GTDB taxonomy): domain Bacteria; phylum Planctomycetota; class Planctomycetia; order Pirellulales; family Thermoguttaceae; genus WRMR01. Next base: position 2,109 of record WRMR01000341.1, read on the forward strand.
ACTTGACGTCCCGATGTCGCCGAAACTCCCTGTTTTGCGTGTTCTTCCATTTAACGTGTATTCCGAACCAAGGGCGTCGCAGTTATCCTCAATGAGCCACAAATCATACTTTTCGCAAAAAGCCTTAACCTTTGCAATATCAAAAGGATTCCCAAGGGTATGGGCAAGCATGACTGCTTTCGTCTTTTCACAGACGGCATTTTCTAAAGCGGAAACATCAATATTATATTGGGGCAGGGTTATATCAACAAATACGGGAACAGCACCGTATTGAACAATGGGTGCGACGGTTGTTGGAAATCCAGCCGCAACGGTAATCACTTCATCACCCGGCAAAACCGCCCGCTCTTTCAATTGCGGCGACGTCAGTGCCATAAAAGCGAGCAAGTTGGCAGACGAACCCGAATTGACAAATGAGCAGTACTTCACATCCAAGTAGTCCGCCAATTTTTTTTCAAATTCCTCCGTATAGCGTCCGGCAGTCAACCAAAATTCCAATGCGCTATCCACAAGGTTAACCATCTCTGTACTATCATACAACCGTCCGGCGTAATGAATTCTATCTCCGGGTGAAAATGCTTTGCGTTTGTGAAACGTCTCGACATATTCCTTCACAAGACGCAGTATTTCATTTTTAGTGTCTTCAATACCGCCACCCCGGACAAAGGAGGGTATTTGTGATGTTTGAGGCATGTAATTTCCTTCGATGTGTTAATGTTAAAGTGAAATTGTTTTGATGTCTCTCTGCAAACCTGTTTGGCAAAACCGACAGTTCACAAAACGGTCACTCCAAAAAATTGCGAATCGATGAGCGGATGCGATTGATCCCGTTCTGAAACAGCAGTTGCGGCTATTGGCCATTTGATCCCAATTCTTGCATCGCAGTAACGCACCCCCCCTTCATTTTGCGGAGCATAAAATTGGGTATGAAAATACAAAAGTTCCACATCGTCTGTCAAACTTTGGAATCCGTGTGCAAAACCTTCCGGCACGTAAACCATGCGATTGTTCGTTTCCGTCAATTCAACTCCTTCCCATTTCAAGAAGGTCGGCGAATCCCGGCGAATATCGACAATACAATCCCAAATCGCTCCACGCAGGCACTTCACGATTTTGATCTCCGCGTCCGGCGGGTACTGGAAGTGCATCCCGCGTATCGTTCCTTTTTTCTGCGTGTACGAATGGTTGACATTCACAATCGGCTTCACATGTCCGATCTCCTTCAGTTCATTGGCACAGAACAACCGCGTGAACCGCCCGCGTTCGTCGCCGCGAGGTTCCAGCTCGATAATACGGGCACCTGCCAAACTCAAGGGATGAAATTGCATGTTCTTTAACCGGCTTTTTTCAATAATGTAACCTTTTCCAATTTTTCAGCGTCCGCAAGATAAGTTTCCAGCTGCTCCCGCGTCAAAATGGTGCCATGCTCGTAAAATTCACGATACCACCGGACCGTTTTTTCAACCGTTTGTTGCAGGTTCCAAACCGGCTTCCAGTTCAAACGCCGTTTGGCTTTCGTGCAATCCAGTTTCAATAACGTCGTTTCGTGGCGAATGGCATGTGAAAAAATTTCCATTTGTATCTTCGGCCAATGTTGCGACGCCAAACGGATGATTTCGCCGACGGTTGCATGTCCTTCCGGCTCCGGCCCGAAATTCCACGCCTCGGCAAATTCCGCCTTTCCTTCCAACAGGTATTGTCCGAGTAACAAATATCCGCCAAGCGGTTCAAGGACATGTTCCCAGGGCCGCACGGCGTATGGCATTCGAATGGGCGTTACTTCGTCTTTGGCGGCGGCACGCATCAGGTCCGGGATCAGCCGGTCCTCCGCCCAATCACCGCCGCCGATCACGTTTCCTGCCCGGCAACTCGCGAGCAACTTGCCTTTCACCGCGTAAAACGATTGGCGAAAGCTGTTGACCACCAGTTCGGCACACGCTTTTGACGCCGCGTAAGGGTCGTGCCCGCCGAGCCTATCCGTTTCACAGTAGCCCTGCTCCCGCTCTTGATTTTCGTAAACCTTATCCGTCGTAATCACCACCACCGCCTTTACGCTGTCGCACTCGCAGGCCGCTTGTAAAATGCTCGCCGTGCCGAGTGTGTTTGCCGAAAACGTTTCAAGCGGCTCCTTGTACGAATACCGGACAAGTGCCTGTGCCGCCAAGTGAAAAACGATTTCCGGTTGGTATTTCTTAAAAACCTCTTGCAGTTGCGGCAGGTCGCAAATGTCCCCTTGCAGGTCAACGATTGGAAGTTTCAGTAATTCATAATGGTTGGGGTCCGTCCTTTGTTGATTCGAAAATCCGATGGTTTTTGCGCCCAGTTTTTCCAGCCAGACGCAAAGCCATGACCCCTTGAACCCAGTATGGCCTGTGACCAAAACCGGTCGCCGGTCGTAGACATTATTAAAGGTTTGCATTCGTAAATCTCCCTGTCCGTTGAACTTATGCCGCTTTTCGTATTCTCAGTAGCACGGGTTCCTGCCAGACTTTCCACGGGGCATTGCCGCTTTTCCAGAGTTCTTCCAGATAAATTTTGTCGCGAAAAGTATCCATGCACTGCCAGAACCCGTCATGTTTGAAAGCCATTAACTGGCCATCCTCCGCAAGGCATTCCAGTCCATGCCGTTCCAAAGCATCCTTGTCGTTGTGCAAATAGTCAAAAATCGTCTCGTTAAACACCATGAATCCGCCGTTGATCCATCCTTCGCCGCTTTGCGGTTTTTCACTAAACGACTCCACGCGGTCTCCATCAAAATTGATGGCTCCATATCGGGCAGGCGGCCTGACGGCGGTTACAGTGGCAAGTTTGCCGTGCGATTTGTGGAATTTCACCAAGGCATGCAAGTCAATGTCCGCCAAGCCGTCGCCGTAGGTAACAATAAACGGTTCCGGGCCGCGCAACCATTCCTCCATTCGTTTGATGCGGCCTCCGGTTTGCGTTACCGGGCCGGTGTCAAGCAGGTGAACTTTCCATTGTTCCGGGGGTACCGCATAATTTCGGACTTGACCGGTTCCGAGATCGACCATGATGCTTCCGCTGGTCGTGTGATAACCGGCGAAATAGGACCGGATCACTTCTCCTTTGTAACCGGTCGCGACGAAAAAATTCTCGAACGAAAACTCGGAAAAATACTTCATGATGTGCCAAAGGATCGGAAATGCGCCGATCGAGATCATCGGTTTCGGTTTCAGATCCGTCTCTTCGGCAAAGCGAGTTCCCAAGCCCCCGGCGAGAATGGCGACTTTAATCATGGCTGCTTTCTGGTTTAAGGTTTGTGGATTTGGTCGTTGTGTTTGAAGCGTTACCGTTTTTCTTGAAATGCCTATTTCATGCCACCCATTGCAGTTCAGTCAATGTTAATTGGGTGGGTAATTTTGTTACAGTTTTAGGCTTTTGCATGAATTTTCGTCCTTGAATAATGGCAACAGTTCACGGTCATTTTTCGTTGAGCGGCTTTATCAGGCTCGGCGGAGGCAGACCAACGAACTCCTTCAAATATCGCGGCTGTGGCGGAAAGCTGACAAGAACGAAAGCGGCGATACCTGCCTAA
>WRMR01000342.1 GCA_009776995.1 Planctomycetaceae bacterium
ACGGAATCAACGGTATCGTTTTGCGATGTGTCGGCATCTTGCTGATCTTTGGCGGGTTGATCGGACCTGGTTTTCTGAGTTACTGGGAAATGCTACTTTACTACGGGAACGTTTGGAATGATTCCCGGTTTGTCGGTGATTATCTCGTCCTGACATTTTGGGCTTTTGCTTTGCCCGTGATCAACGGCATCATCCTGTTCGGTCTTTTCCGATGGGGAAACCGCAAAGAAAGCCTGCGCGGTCTCATTCGACACAATAAAACGATCCTTGCATGGGCAACCTCCATTTTCGTACTCTGGATTGGTTCCTATTGTCTCTCGCTGATGTTGAGTCCGAATGCAGACACTTCTTACAGTTACTACCGATATTCCACACTTCTTGCCCCTTTCCCACTCGGTGGAATGTTTGCGGTCAATGCTCTCATCGTTTGGCTGGCCATTGGGCTGATTCTGGACGGCTTGAAGCGGGAACAAGGCGGCCGGTTTTGGAGTGGGGTGCTGTTTTTCCTGTTTTGGGCCGTGGTTCGATACGTCGATCTGTTTTCCGGCGTCGGCGGAATGCTCGGAGCAGCGGCAATATTCATGTTTTGCGGTTTGTTTATGCTCGGAGTCGTCTATGTTTGGACAATGCGCCGGCGAAATCACCGCGCGACCGAAACGGTAACGGAATGTCAGGAAGCGGTTGCCAACGTTCCTTTGTTGCCACCCCGGATAAAAACCATACAAGACAAGATTTTACTTCTTTGGCAGTCGGAACGAAATATTCTCACGGCGATTGTGTTGGTTGCGGCACTGCAATTCACCCTTCTCGGTGCAATGATTGTCAACGAACTGAAACCACATCTTGGTGGCACGACCATCCGGGTGACAACCATTCCCGTCGATCCCCGCGATCTGTTCCGAGGCGATTATGTGGTTTTGCGCTATGAATTCAGTAACGTGAAATCGCTACCGGGTTACTATGGTTTCGGCAAGACCGCATCGGAGCAGACGGTTTTCGTGACAATGCAACAGAAAGGCGATCTTTGGAAGCCTGTCCATGTCAGCCGGACAAGACCGAAAGAAGGCGTTGCCCTTCGTGGAGTTCTCAAACCGTACAGCAGTGAAATCGTGTATGGTATTGAATCGTACTTCGTTCAGGAAGGCACGGGCAAAGCCATCGAAGACGCCATGCGGCGAAATCGTGAAAGCGTTGTCGTTGAACTGACTGTTGCCCCCAATGGGAAAACGTCGATCCAAAAGGTTCACGTCCGATGAAATCCAACACCCCATCAGAGCCGCAACCGTAAGATTGCGCAATTAATCTTCGCAATCTTACACCAAGTTCGACAGTTCTGACCACTTGGCCAGAATTTTGAAAAAATCTTTTTTCCCAGTTGGGCTTGGCTTGTCCATTTGCATCTGTTCACGGGTTATGTTTTTCACCACGAAGGTAGGGCGGTCACGTTGTAACCGCCGCAGGACGTGTGTGGACTTGATTTTGTCAATCGTTTTGTTTTGTTGTGAAATGTTGCATCAGGTTCAATATCCACATACCCAATACCGGCGGTCACGGCGTGGCCGCCCTACCTTGAAATCCATTCGGAGTCCTTCGTGATAAAAATAACGTGAACGGTTACGTCCATTTTAACGGCGCATGGTGAAATGTTGCGGCCTGGGCGATGAACCGCGTCGCGTGCTGAGCGAACTGAGCAAGATCATCCTTGTCGATGCCGTGTTGCCATGCAGACCGACCTCGATGCCGTCAACGACACCGGACGTGGAAATCCGCAAACGCTACATCACCCGCCAATTCAAAAAATCATTTTTGATGCCAATGGAGTGAAGATTTTTAACCGCTGATGACGGAATTTCAATATCCGGACTCCTGCGGTTGCGGAACTTGGGGTAAATTTCGCGGCTCCGATTGAAATATTCACGTTTATTATTGCGCGGCACCAAGTTTTTTTGTGCCTTTTTTGACTTTTCGTGAATGAAAAAACGTATTTTTTCCCAATTTCCGGGGTTTTATCTTGGGTAGGTTCGTCTGTGGATATATATTATGATAGTCATAATGATAGGCATAGACACCCTTGTTTGAATAAAAAAACTGTTATCAACCTTGCAAACGATATACTACCATGGAAATAGGCGACATTCTTGTACAAAAAGGGCTGATCGACCAGCCGACGCTCTCCGACCTTCAACAGCCGAACATCAGTGGTCTGCGCCCCGACCAGCTTGCCATCGAGCGCGGTATCGTGCCGGAGGAAAAGGTACTCCTCGCGATTGGGGATGAATTCGGTATCGATTATGTTGATCTCGCAAAAGTCGAAATCGATACGAATATTCTCAAAAAATTTCCAACCCGGTTCATCCACCGCGAACGCATTTTCCCGATCGAATATCATAACGGTTCGATCACCGTGGCCGTCAGCGACCCGTTGAACCTGTACCCGCTTGATGAAATCGCGTCGGTTACGAATCGGCAGATCACGCCCGTGTTGGCACTCAAGAGCGAAATCGACAAGCTGATCAAACGCCATCTCGGTTTGGGCAGCGAAACCATCGAGGGGCTTGTCGAGCAGAAAGAAAAAGAGGCCAAAGAACACGAAATTGAGCTTCTGGGCGAGTTGGAAACCGATGGTTCCGAACTGTCCGAAATGGCGCGGGAACCGTCCGTCATCCGGCTGGTCAACGAAGTTTTTCTCGAAGCGATCGAAGCCCGGTCGAGCGATATTCACATCGAATCGGAAGCGAACGGCCTGACCATCCGCTACCGCATTGATGGTGTGCTGCATATCCAGCCTTTCCCGCCGGAAATCCACCGTTTTCAGGCAGCGATTATCAGCCGTCTGAAAATTATGGCCAAGCTCAACATCGCCGAACGCCGTCTGCCGCAGGACGGCCGCATCCAGCTCAAGTACAAAGGTCGAGAAATCGACGTCCGCGTCTCGGTCATCCCCATGATCCACGGCGAAGGCATCGTCATGCGTCTCCTCGACAAGGAAGCGATGGAGTTTTCACTCAAGGGACTGGGCATGAACTCGACGATTTACGCGACGTTTTCCGAACTGATCCGTTTGCCGCACGGCATTATTCTTGTCACCGGGCCGACCGGTTCGGGGAAAACCACAACGCTTTACAGTGCCCTGACCGAAATCAAGGACGCATCGACGAAGATCATCACGACGGAAGACCCGGTCGAATACCGTCTCGAAGGCATCAGCCAGATTCAGGTGCATACAAAGATCGGCCTGACGTTTGCCGCGTCGCTTCGCAGCATCTTGCGTCACGACCCGGACATCTGCCTCGTCGGTGAAATTCGCGACCTTGAAACAGCGGAAAACGCGGTCCAGGCGGCCTTGACCGGACACTTGGTTTTCAGCACGTTGCACACGAACGATGCCGCCGGTGCTTACACCCGGTTGATCGACATGGGCGTCGAACCGTTTCTCGTGTCCAGTTGCGTCGAGGCGGTCATGGCCCAACGGTTGGTGCGAAAATTGTGCCCGCATTGCAAAGAGGAATACATCCCTGTGCCGGACGAATTGCCGGAGGATTTTCCGTTCGAGGTGCTGGCGCAACGCGGCGGTCGTCTTTACCGCCCGATGGGTTGCCGCGAATGTCGTTACGTCGGCTATCGCGGGCGAAACGGAATTTATGAGCTCATGGTCACAACGCCCCAGGTGCGGCAACTGGCCGGAGAAAACGCGACCTCCTGGCAGATTAAAAAAGCCGCCAAGACCGAAGGGATGCTCACATTGCGCGACGACGGCTGGCTCAATGTCCTCAGCGGCAACACGTCGGTCGATGAAGTCGTCCGTGTCACCAAACGCGACATCAGCGATGGTTCGAGTGCAAGATAGCAAGGGTTGTTCTTGGAGTACCAGAAATTTCGCGTCGGCATTGAAGGCGCGATCTCGTGCTTAAAACGTGCATTCCGGCTTGCGAGATGTTGTTTTCGCGGTTTTAAGAATTTTTGCAGCGCGGTGGGCAGTGCGGTGTTTTGTCACAACCTGATCGTCATCGTCCGGCAAGAAGAACCCGGATAAAACGCGGACTATCGGTAAGGAAAAAATCAAACAACGGCGACGTTGAATGGAATGTCACGCGCGAAAATCGGAAAAAAAACCGAAAATAACCAACATCGACGTCAAAGAACAAAATGATGAAAAATTTGTTCAACAAAAAATTGGACCAACTGAAATTTGGCGTTATTTCAACAGAAACAATGTAAATTCAAAGTTACACCCTGATTAATTGTCGCATTTCCGCTTCCATGACTTTGGCTTTCAATTCATCCAGTTACTTTCCGGGCGATTTTCACGCACTTCGGGCGGCGTGGTGGGCGGTTTCGGCAGCACAAGCACTCCTGTGGGTTTTTCCTCCGGGCGCAGTTCATAGTACCAGTCGGAAACATCCACGTTGTCGGTGCTGATGGCCTCGGGGTTGATGGACGGGTCGCCCTTGAGCATTTCTTTTGCTTGTTCGAGTATTCGCAAGGCATGTTTCTCCTCGTCTTTCGGCATTCTGCCGACCTCAACCATCTCGTAAACGGCACGCGCATGAATTGCGGCGGCAAGATACATCTCGCGTAACAGAGTATGGGATTGTGCGGCCACCTCGACCCGTTCGGCTTCCGAACTCAATGATTGTACTTGAGAGAGATGGAGAATGTAACGGTACTGGAGCAATGCGCAACGCGCTTTCGCAAGATTCGCAATCGTTCCGTCGGCCATCCCTGCCTGGTATTTCGCGTAAGTGACAAGAAAAGCATTTTCGAGGATATCAACAAATTGGGCATGATAATCGATTACCTGCTGATGCTTCGCGTCGTAGTCGATGTCCGGGGAATAGACCAGCAACTGCATTTCGGTACGAATCAGTTTCATTTTGGCTGCGTTCACATCGTCGAGCGGGATGAATCCTTCTTGATGAAGTTGTATCGCCCGTTCAAGATTCTTTTTGTCCAGATCACGCAATTGCTCACAATACGCCCGTATTTTTTCCTGTGACTCCGTGCTTTCCAAATGCCCCGGTTCAGCGGTTAATTGCCGCATTTCCGCTTCCATGACTTTGGCTTTCAATTCATCCAGTTCCTTTTCCGTGATCGTACCGGGCGTCCGTTCCATCATTTGGAGTGCCCGTTCCAATTGGGATTTGGCAACCCGCAAACTTGCTACGGCATACTTTTGCTCAATAGTCAGATTTTCATCATCTTCCGGGCGATTTTCACGCACTTCGGACAGTCCGGGCGGCGTGGTGGGCGGTTTCGCTTCCGGTGCCTGAATAACCGGCGTTGTGGGGGCAGGTATTGCACTCTCCTTTTCCGGGAACAGGCGGATCAGGGCGATTTCGGCTTCGGACAGTTTTCGCTCGAATTGGAACAGTTCATCAAGCGTCATGCGGCCGACTTCATACATTTCCTTGCCCGCTTGGACCTCTTCTTTTGCCAAATCGCGCAACTCCTCGTACAGCGAACGCAGATTGAGACGCTCTTGGACATATTCATCCGGCGTCAACGCGGTTTCATTGAGCAGAAATGTCGAGAAATCAATTTTCGCCCGTGTCACGCCCTGTTTGGCTTCAATAAGTTTTAACAACGGTGTTCGGGGATTACCTTCATCATACGATGCTTGCGCGTGTTTGAGGCTGGTGGTTTCCTGGTCGATGATCTG
>WRMR01000343.1 GCA_009776995.1 Planctomycetaceae bacterium
CTTTTTTGACTAACGTTAGGACTTTTTTGACTAACGTTAGGACTTTTTTGACTAACGTTAGGACTTTTTTGACTAACGTTAGGACTTTTTTGCTTATGGGAAGTTCCTGAATTGCCGGATTTTGTCGTTGAGCTTCCCGCCTCCTGCCGGCTTCCTTCCCTTGCAACCAAGATAGGTTGAAACTGGAAAGAGTGTCAGGAAATTTTTTGAATCTTTTGATTTTTTTGAATTAATTGATTTTTGTCCCACGCAGAATGGCGAGTGGCTGGTGGCGAGTGGCCAGGGGTCAGGAATGCAGGATGCAGAGTGTTCCGCTTCCTTATCTTCACTCTGAACTTTGAACTTTGAACTTTGAACTTTGCTCTGTTTCGACCGCTCGATGACTCTCGCGGCTCTGAATGATCGAACAACTTATTTCTGCGCGAGTCCGAAGAGTGGTACCGCGACAATGCGTCTTTTATTCCAATGTCGAATAATCCGTGCCGTAAACGCGTTCATCATAAATACGAATGGCATGTAACCCGACGGCGATTCCATCCAATTGCCGGAAACTCATTTGGGACAACGGCGTGCCAACGCCTTTTTTTGCGATGATGGTTGCCACGGCCACAACGCCCCGCTGAATCTGGGGCTGACGCAACTCCTCCCGGGGCAACGAATAAACCAACGCCCGCAAAATATGGGCACTGGCGTACAGGACGCTGTCGGCGTCGCTGCTGGTTCCCTTGCTGATAAAAAAATTGGGGTGCCAGGTTCCGTCATTGTTTTGAATGGAAAGGGCAAATCGCTGGTACGTATCAAGATACGCAACCGCTTCGGCAAACGGCCCCGTCAGCGGTCGGTTGGCGGCTTGACAGGCACGCACGGCGGCGGCCAGTCCCAGCAACTGGTTCGTCACATCGACATTGCTTTGATCGGCACGGCGCGACAACTCTTCCGCAACAAGCCGTTCAAGCGACCAGGTTTCGCCGGTTGTGTTGGACCAGTGTTCGTCCGGCGAGGTATAAAATGCAAGTCCGGCAAGGACCAGTCCGAGATTTTGCCCCCGCGTACAACTACGTTTTTCCGTTGCGATCAGGTTGGCGAGGGTCCGAATATCGTTGCCGTTTCGGATTTCATAATCGGGCAAAATTTCGGAAAACGCGAGCATGGCCAGGAACGAGCCGGGGTGTTGCTGGTAACCGTGTCCCACGCGGGCGACGACCTGGTCACCGTTGATGCGGAACAACGTTTTGCCCTGGCAGGGAAAATTCCAACAAAGTGCCCCAACAGCATACATGGGCTGCCCCCCCGCGTTGCCAATTGCCATCGTTTGGCTGCCGAAGGGGTAGCAATAAGCGAGTAACTGGTCCGGCGTGATCTCGGCGAGCACCGGACGACGACGGACATTGGCAACCATCAAACGCTGGATCGCACCGTGCGGATCGTTGGCGATGGACTGCATGTCGAGCGGCGGCAACGGCTGATTGGGGAGCGGACGTTGCGGCTGAGGCTGCATCGGCTGCGTTTGTGACGGGGACGGTGTCTGCGGCAAGACCGGTTGCACTTGCGGCGTCGGTTGAAATTGAGGTGGGACGGTTTGGGGGAGCGGTTCCGATTCCGGCTCCGCCGGCTCTTCAGGCTGGACCGGCGGCTGTGAATACCTTGATGGTTGTGTATTGCGCAGGTTTTGCCCTTGTGCCTGAAGGAAATCGCAACAGGTCACTTCGATCAGGACAGCCGCGAACACCACCAGGACGAACCTTAGCCGAATTTGACAGGATAATGTGAACATGGTTGAATCACTCCTGATATTCATACTTTCATAACAGCCCGGATCGCAAGTCACGGGGAATGCTCTTGCGGCGGTCACGGTATAGGTTTCCATCAGAACCGCAACAGTCATGGGACGGTTCCGGTTTGACCACTCAGTAACCCTCGCGGCTCCGATGATTGTGACGGTCACGCCGTGGCCGCCCTACTCTTTTACTGCGGTCGTGCCTTTAGTATCGACGTTGCTGCTGCGGATAATACCGTTGTTGCTGTTGTGTTCGTTGTTGAGGTTGCGTCTGGGGACGCGGTTGCTGCTGGGGTTGCGGACGCACCTGGGGTTGTGTTTGCGAGCGTGGCTGCACCTGCTGCTGTGGCCGCTGTTGGGGCTGTGTCTGCGGACGCGGCTGGGGCTGAGGTCGCGGTTGGGGCTGGGGTGGTGGAGGAGGCGGTGGCGGCTCCTGTGGCTCAGTTTCGAGCGGCCGGTCAATCAAAAATCCGCTGGGAGCACTGCCGCGCGGTTGATTGTACGAATTGTTTTTCGCACCGGTGCTGTATTTGTCCGTTCCCCCGTAATCAACCAAAAAGCTGAAATTCCCGCCGCATTGCGCCGTGTTATGGTATTTGGGATCCACAGTCGGACTGGCATATCCCTGCGAACCACCGGTATAGGTGTCGTTGCCGAAGTAGTTGAGCAAGACACCCATGCTCCCGTTGGCCCCGACACCCATCATGAGTCCGCCGTTGGCCTTATAGGTGTCATGACCTCCGAAGTCGCACAAGTAACCGACGGACAGGTCCCACCCCATGCCCATCCCCATGATGGTACCCTCGTAATAATCGTCCCCGGCGTCATCGAATAAAAAGCCGAGTGCATAGTGACAGCCGAAACCGCTGCAAAACCGCTGCCATCGGGGTTGGACGCCCGGCCGCGATCCGCCGCCAGTGGAACGTGGATTGCCTTTATAATCCTGCCTCGTGGAAGCGATGTGTTGATCGTTGCCGTCGAAATCGCGGAGTATGCCGACGCCCAGCCAATAACCGCCACCGTGTGCGATGTAGTCAAACTCATAAGTGTCGTCACCGCCGCCGTCGAGTAACATGCCGATCCCGCCGCAGGCACTGCCCGCACTGCCACGAAACCCGGCACCGAGTCCCTGCCCCCAGCCTTCATAACCGGGGTGTTCAGGGTACGAGTCTTCGTACATCCCGCCGAGATAGTAGTGATCGCGCCCGTCGGCATCTTCCAAAATACCGACCCCGGCACTGTGTCCGAAGCCCTGTGACCACATCGCGGCGCGGTAACGGTCGTTGCCGCCCATGTCGATCAACATGCCGACCCCACAGAACGCCGCACCTTGCGCCCGCCGGAGTGCGGAATATGTGTCGTTGCCGCCTTTGTCAATGAGTATTCCCACCCCGCCGATGGACGAACCTTGTGCCACATCGACCGCCTCGTAATAATCGTTTCCGGCACAATCAATTAACATCGAAATGCCGAGTAACGAACCGCCCTGCACACCGGGTTTCTTCGCGATGTACTTGTCATCCCCGTCCAGATCGATGATGACGAACACCGGGCGATTGGGGGTGCATGTCCCCTCATGGTAAGTGTCGTTCCCGCCCAGGTCAATGATACAGACGTATTCTTCATACCCGCGAAAACCGTCAAGGTTGTACGTGTTGTTTTCGCGCCCGCCGATGAGAATTGTTCCCGCCGGGGTCACGATCTGATGCATCGGCTGGCCGTCCAGCATGACCGGTTGAAACTGGTTTGGGTTGAGTTGTTTCAGCAAACCCAGCAAACGGTCGTCGGAAAGCGGAATCAGGGCTTCCGCCGCGTCATGAATCGCGCGACGATCCACCTTGAGGAGCAAATTCAGCATTTGTACGGCAGCCGCATTGCTGCTGAATGTATGACCATGAGTTTCTTTCGCACAAAGCACATTATACAATTGCGTGTTGAGCGTATTGAGTTCGGCAGGCGTCAGTGTCGAAACGGCTTTCCGATAATGCGATTGCGCCAGCATGATGCAACGGACGACCTCCTGGATTGCCTGTTCCGGCGTATCGACCCGCACGAATTTCAGTCCGTCGTCTTCCCGTTTCGGCACGTCGAGTTTTCGGCGGATTTCGCCCATCGCTTCCGCAAGCTGCATACTGTTCCCCGATGATAACCCCGCATGAAGATATCGGCTGAATTGGTCGGCCTTGAACACTGCTGTGAGCGGATCACGATACAAATCGACATACCAGGACAACCTGGCCAGGGAGTTGACCTCGGTTTTGGTTCGCATCGCGCTTGTATTGTTCAGCGTCGAACTCATGTAACCGCGCCACGTATTGAAACGTCCCATGACGTTGCGGCCATTGATGCCGTTGACCATTTCGTCGTGCAAAACCTTGAGCATCTGCGGCGCGAACGGGCAACCGACCGTCGAATCGTCGATGGCAACGTAGCCGCCCGGCCCAACCGTCGGCGGAGTTCCGGTTCTGCCCGGTCTCTCAATCGTCGGTTCCGGCGTTGTTTCCCGTGGGAGTTGTGGTCGCGTTGACTGGATTCCATCGGTCAAGGCGCGAGGCTTTGTCGTTTCCAGCATTTGTTCGCCATCATCTTCCACCTCACCATCATGGGAGGATTCCAAGTCGATTTCGTCTTCTTCCCCCACCAGGACCATGTCCTTACCGCTATGAACCGCCGGTGCTCCTGGCGAAATGATCGGCTCGTCCCCGCCATCATCAAAAATCAGGGAGTCGTCATCCGACAAATCTTCTTGCAACTGCTGGAGTAATGCACTGAGCGGATCGTCATCGTCTTCCTGGGAAAAGGCAAAGTGCCTATTTCCCTGGGCAATGAACATCAGCGACAATGCCAGAAGGAATGTTTTGACAAGAAAAGATTGAAAAAACAATTGAAATATTTTCATGACAGCGACCACCGTAATTTCATTCGGCGAATTAGATTTCTTAACAATAACCGCACTATTCAAAACACAATTCCCATTTTACCCAGTCTATGAAAAAACAGCAAGGATGGTGCTAAAACGTCACCGCACCCATCGTTTCTTTACTTTCTGACCGCAACCATGATTTCCTGGCGATTGAACTGCATCTGTGCGAGCGCAATTTGAGTATATCCCCAACTTTTGATGCGTTGGATATAATCAGGAATATCGGCAATTAAGTCCCATTTCACCATTTTTAAAGTCAAGAGAAGCCCCTGAATGGTGATATTCTGGTGCGAGACAAAATCTTCGAGTACGTCGAGCGTATAGCCCGGTGCCACATTCATATCGGTGATCACCCAGCGAATTTTACGAAAAACACTACGTTTATGCTGGTTAAGATGACCTCGCAAATGTCGAAAACTGGGATGGTTTGTCAAAACAGGCGAAATTTTCGCAGGATCAACCCCGGTGACTTGCGCCCCTCGAGCCAACAAAGCCTGCGATGCACCGCCGGGTGCGGCACCAATGTCGAGCCAGTGCGAACCAACACACACAGGCATTCCCGACCAACGCAACGCCTCTTCAAATTTGAGATAAGCACGCGAAACTGCATCGTATGGCCGTTGCAGATTGACAATACCACCCGGCTGACAGGAACGCCAATCATCAGCGACATGGTAGCCAATATACCATTCCGAAGCTGATACGGGGACGACATCCAACACGACTTCCTTGCGTTCCGCCGGACACAGGGCATCATTGGCACCGTGCGCCAGTTTTCCACGGTACGGGCAAGTGTGATAAAGTTGATTTTGAATTTCGATGCACTTCCGGTCAATATGCGGCTCGAAATCATTGGTTCCCGGCACGGCCAAATCACGCGGAAAGACATGGACACGATCAACTCGCAAACCATCGGATATTTCCCAAACCGCTTTGTTTGCCAAG
>WRMR01000344.1 GCA_009776995.1 Planctomycetaceae bacterium
AAAGAAAAAGAAAAAAAGAAAAGAAAGAAAAAAAAAAAAAGAATGCACGCCGGGAGCCAAACGAAGCGACGCCACCGGATTGAGGGTGGGTGGCCTGTCCCGGGGCGGTCACATGCCGTACTCTACGATCTCCGTTCCCGGCTGTCATTCGTATCATTCTGCTTGTTGTGATGGTGTGCAATGCAAGTGGCTGTGCGACCAGTTACGTTGACCGGGCCCAGGCTTCGCGGAAGATGTTTTATGCAGGCAATCTCGAATCAAGCCGCAAGGAAATCGACCAGCAACTCAAAAAAGGCCGTAAAAAAGAAGCCGATTTGCTCAAACTCGAATCGGCCATGCTCGACATCACGAACGGCAACATGGCCCAGGCGAGGAAATCGTTGCTGGAAGTGCGCGATCATTTCGACTATTTCGAGCAGAAGAGTCTCGGTGAAAACGCACTGTCGCTTTGGACCGACGACACGGTCATTGCCTATCCCGGCGAAGACTATGAGAAGGTGATGATTCGCGCGATGCTGGCCGTGGCCGAACTGCTCAACGGCGGGGGCGATGCCGAGGCGTTTGCCTGGCAGGTGGTCGAAAAACAGGAACAGATCAAGCGCGACGCCGGCAAAAAGCCCTTGCGTGACAAGGACGGAAACGAACTGCCCAACCCAAAACTGGCCTACAAACAGGTCGCGTTCGGGGCGTATTTCCATGGACTCATTCGCGAGGAAACCCTGGCCAATTACGACGACGCGACACGGTACTACGAGATGGTTTCCGAATGGGAACCGCAATTCATGCAGGCAAAACGCGACTTGCAACGCGTGCAAAATGGCCGTCACCACGAGCAGGGCAACGGTGTTGTTTATGTCATCACCTTTGTCGGACGCGGACCGTACAAGGAACAGGTCTATGCAACGGATTTACAGTTTGCAATGCTGATTGCCGACCGCATTTTCTCGGCGATAAACAAATATTCGGTACCGCCGACGCTCGCGCCGGTACCGATTCCGGAAATCCGGCGATATTATGACGACATTCACGCGGTCGGTGTTTATGTTGATGGCAAACCGGCTGCCGCAACGGAAACGGTCACCGACGTCGGGCAAATGGCCGTTGATCAATTTCAAGTCAACCGCGATACGATCATTGCCAAGGCCATTGTGCGCCGTATTACCAAAAAAGGGACGATTTACGCCGCGAAACAAATCGGCGACGTCAACCCCTGGATCAGCCTGCTGATGGATGTCGGCGGGGTCGCCTGGGAAGCCTGGGAAGCGGCTGACACTCGTTGCTGGGGGCTGTTGCCCGACCGCATCCAGATGGCACGTATCGAACTGCCCGCCGGTGAGCATACGCTTGAACTGCAAGCGGTTTCCAGTACCGGCAAACCGATCACCGCTGCGAAATACCCTGTTCAGGTCAATGTGACCAATGGTCGTAATACGTACATTCTGGGCAACTTCCCGCGAAATGAATTGGTTGGCAAAATTTCGACCAGTGACTTGCGGTAGTACACATAACGAGGCATGGCACAAATACTTCTACTGTATTAACATTAACATTAACGATTACCAACCAGAGAGCCTTTGCTTCATCGGCATTACCCGACTTCAACGCTACTATGCCCTCACCCGACTTCCCATGCAACCCCGTCGCGGTTATGCGTTCCCGCGAAAAGTCGGACACGACCGGTTTATGCCGCCGGTCTGTCAGCCGCATGGGGCCTCCCAAGTTTCTGATTTCACTTTCGACGCCCGCTGTTCCCCACCACCCCGGATTGCCCGACAACCGTGTTTGCCCGTTGCTTCACCATCAATGATAAATTTCGCCCTAACTTCCTTGTAGGTTACGAGTTAAATCAAACTTACTTGGCGATTCCAGATGAAACAGAACATCACAGACTCACTCTGCGAAAATCTTGTTCAACCCGAGTGATCCGCGTGCAAAGAACACAAGCCTGCATTATGCAAATTGGTCCAAATACACCGATCAGGCAAATCGCTAATGTGAAAATAAAGCGATAAAATGAAATGGAGCGATGGACGTTGTTGGAAATTGTGAAACCTGAGAGAAAAAAGAAAGCTCCAATTTGCTTTTCACGAATCGGGGTGTAGATTAAGATGTCAAAGTTACGGTCGTGAAACGGCGGCCATTCGTGACGGGAAAGCCACATTCCCCGACACAAACTGGCAGGTAAAAAAGTTGTTTCACAGCTTCCTTTGACGACTGTTCCCCCTATCGGTTGCGTGTCATGGTGAAACGAACCGTTTGTCACGTCGCCGGGAATGATTCCATTGCACCCGTTCCCGGCGACCATTTTTCCTGTCGATGGCTTGGTTGAGAATGTTGGCTTTCCCAGCCCCCGATATTTCGTTAATGAATTCCATTTTCAGGAGCTTTCCCCCCATGAAAAAAAGCTATGCCTTCCTTACTGCGGTCTTGCTTGCCCTTGTCGTTGCCCCCGGTTGTAGCGGCTTCAAAGGCTTTTGCGACCGCGGGTCACTGTTCCCCACCCGGCAGTCGCAATTGGTTCCCACCCAGACCATGTACACAGTGACTGGTGATATGTGTTGCCCCGGTGAAACGATGTCGATGGCTTGTGACCCCTGCGGCGGCGTCAGTGGTTCCAATACGGCTTTTCCAGGTCCTTCGATGTGAGTGATTTTGCATTGAAGTTACCGAAACGCGAAGCGTCATGTCAAACGCGGCGCGTTTTTTTGTGCCATGAATTCAGAGTGAAACCGCCCTTTCCGGTCACTCTGTTCGGCCACTTCGTGACCTCTCAACGTTCCCGGCTACTGTTTCTTGTGAAGAATCCCGGTCAACGACACGCCCTTAGCGTTGCTCCCCATCTTTTTTTACTGTGTCAATGATCGCATCAATGTGATTGGCAACAGTCACCGGGCGGTTTGCGTAAGGTGTTTCGGTAACGCCGCGTTTTTTGAGATATTTTTCATACAGTGCCTCGTCCATGCGATGATAGGCCACTGTCGCGTCCGGGTCTTTAAGCTGATGGCCGGTTAAAACGCAAACGACACGTTCGTCACGACCGATAACCCCTTCTGCGACCAAACGTTTTGCCCCGGCAACACTTGCGGCACTTGCCGGTTCGCAACCGAAACCGCCCGCCCCGACTTGGCTTTTGGCGTCGAGGATTTCCTGCTCTGAAACATCTCGCACGACACCCTTCATCACCTCTAGCGTTCGGAGGCATTTCGACAGATTGACCGGGCGGTTGATTTCAATGGCACTGGCAATCGTCGAAGCCCGGCGACCTGCAGCGGTCATTTCGTCGTAAAACCGTTTGACAAGCGACTTGTCATACCGTCCGCCGTTCCAGCAAAGGCCGTCTTGTTCGACCAATCGATATAACGTATTGGCACCTGTTGCGTTAATGATAGCAATACGGGGAATTTTTTTGATTAACCCCAACTGATGCAACTCCAGAAACGCCTTGCCAAAGGCACTTGAATTACCCAAATTACCTCCTGGAACAACAATCCAGTCAGGCACCTCCCAACGGAGTTGCTCCAAAACGCGGAACATGATGGATTTTTGTCCCTCAAGCCGGAAGGGATTGACGCTATTGACGAGGTAAATGCCCAGTTGTTTCGAGACTTCCTGCACTCGGGCCATGGCGTCGTCGAAATCCCCTTCAATTTGCACGGTTTTCGCACCGTAATCGAGTGCCTGCGACAGTTTTCCGTAGGCAATTTTACCCGAGCCGATAAAAATGACGGCTTTCATCAGTTTCGTTATGGCGCAAAACATGGCCAATGATGCACTTGTGTTGCCAGTTGAGGCACAGGCGGCTTGTTTCGCACCGACAAGTTTCCCGTGCGTAAACGCCCCGGCCATACCGTTGTCCTTGAAACTTCCGGACGGGTTCAGCCCTTCATATTGGAGAAACAATGACGATTCCCTGACGCCGACAAACGGTGCAACTCCATTGGCATTCTGCAAAAGCGTCTGGCCTTCGCCGGTAGTGACACACTGCTCGAGCGGCACGAAAGGCATAAGGTCGTGAAACCGCCAGACGCCGCTCAAACGTTGCGGAACGTCGCGTTTGGACCAGTATTTTTCAAAATCGTTCAGTTTTTTGGGAACGGCAAGCCGGTTCCAGTTGTATGACACGTCCAGAAGTCCCCCGCACTGGGGGCAACTATGGTAAATTTCCTCAATTCCGAAAGCCTTGCCACAATCCGGGTTGATACACTGTTGAAAAGCTGAGTCAGTCATGATGTTTGTTATTCGATACGATAATTGTCTGATTGTTGATGTTACTTCGAGGAAAAAACTGTTTATGATTTCAATTTTTCTGTACAGCCAACTCCATGATCCCCTCAAGCTCGGCCACGGAAAGATCATCCAACGTGATAAAATGTCGCATCAATCGCCTCCAATATCTATATCTATCTCCCTGCCTTGAAAGAGCTACACATGTAAGCACGGGATTTTTCTGATAAGTGAAGGAGTCACGCAATAATACACGTCAATCAAAACCGCGAGAGTCATCGAGCGGAATGATCGCTCCGTGACCGCTGCGGCTCTGATGAATCGAACAACTTATTTTTGCGTGAGTCCCAAAGT
The DNA here is from genome assembly GCA_009776995.1 of Planctomycetaceae bacterium. Taxonomy (GTDB): domain Bacteria; phylum Planctomycetota; class Planctomycetia; order Pirellulales; family Thermoguttaceae; genus WRMR01. Next base: position 4,579 of record WRMR01000344.1, read on the forward strand.
TGTACCAAATCTACACAACCCTTTTCAGAAGAAAAACACCAAGCCTTCACATGGGGAAATTATAGCAGGGGTTGCCGACAGATTCAAGAACGCTTCATCAGCGAAGCCGGGGAACTTTTGGCGAAGGATTGATGGCTATATATCTTGCCAACGGCAGGAAATCGCCCCCCAATCGCACAAAAACTGGAATTTCGCATCAGAAATTAGCCACCCACACAAGAATTGGATAGACCAGGAGTGAGTCCGGTCTTCTGTGTACAAGACCGAACCCAAAAAAATGTCCGTCAATTGGCGTTCGGCAGGATATTCACTTTTTCGTACAAATAAAATCCGGTCGCGGCTCTGTCGGGAATCGTGATGTGAATACCCTTATTCATCAGTTCCTCGCCGGTTGCTTGCATGGTATCATTTGCGTCGTCAATGTTTGTAATCCGGTACGTTTTCGACTTGTCCAATCCGAACAGCGGAAAATGTCCCGAATCGAACGGACTTTCGTCCCGCCGGAACATTTGCACCGTTCCGGCGTCTTTTTCCGGATCGTGAAATTGCCAGCCGATCCAGGCGGAACGTTCCAGTGAATAGGGCGTCAGAGTGTAATAGTCGCCGAAATAGTATTGCCCGTACTCTTTCCACTGTCCGATGAACTTTCGCATCTGTTCGTAGGGCAGATTGTTGTCACGCACCTCCCAAGCAGCGGTCCACGATGGCGAAAACGTTGTCCGCAATCCGTAAGAGTCTGTTCCGGGGGGAAGGTACCCTGTCCCGAAATATGGCATCCACAGTGGCAGGACATAAGCGTGTGCCTGATTTCCACACGCGTCGAAAGGGCGAATTTCCGTGTAATCACTGCGAAGGAGCGGTACGGCACGACGGAGCGTTTCCAAATCGTTGCGTCTGCCGCCGCTGGCACAGGAATCGATCAGCATATTCGGATGCCGTTCGCGGAGTGCGTCCCAATATCGGAAATAATTTTCGACATGCCGGATTTCCGTGATTCCCTGTCGGTTTTCTGCGTCGTTGGCACGCCAAAAACCGAGCGGATCGATATTGAAATCCTGCC
>WRMR01000345.1 GCA_009776995.1 Planctomycetaceae bacterium
CTCCTGAAAATGGTTGATTGATGTTTACACAACCCTTTTAACAGAAAAACCTTAGGCTTGTCTATACCAATTTTTTATGCGGGAACCTTTCTTGGGAACTACTGAAAATATTTTTCCAATGGTTCATATCTCCCCTTTCGGCAAGGTGACAGAAAAGGTCGTGTTGCCCTTGTTCGAGTGGCAAACGACGTCACCGCCGTAATGACACGCAATCTTTTTGACAATGGCCAGCCCAATGCCGTTGCCTTCGTTTTGGTTGCCGGGAACACGATAGCCAGGCTCGAAAATCTGCCCGCATTCCGCCTGCGGGATACCGCAACCGTTGTCCCGAATGGAAAAACAGGTCATCGCGGCGTGCCCCGGCTTGGCGAGGGGTGCCATTTCCGATGCAATGACGATCATCGGCTCAAGCGTGTCGCAACCGTGGATCGCGGCGTTGCGGATGAGATTGGTCAGCACCTGTTTGATTCGCATCGGATTGGCAAACACGGTCGGCAGCGGCGATGAGACGACAACATGGATATGATGTTTTTCGATGAGACGCCGCTGTTCGAAAAGCACTTCGTCAACCAACTCTGAGATGCTGACGGAGGCCGGTTCCATGTCGATAGTGCCGGTTTTCGCAAACGAAATCAATTCGTTGACAAAGCGTTTCATCTCGTCAAGGCAGGCCGTGACATGCGCGGCCGCTTCGTTCAAAGCGGTCTTGTCCGGCGGCGGGGATACAATTTTACGTTTTGGCGTTTGTGAACCTCGTTCCTGATGTGGAGCGTTCGCAATGGTTTTCGCCTCGTCGTAACGGACAACACTTCCATTATTGGGGGCGAGGTGCAATCTTGGAACCTTGTCAGCCGTGTCACGAACGGACTTCGTCTGAGACTCTGTTGCCAATCGTTGTGCCAGTGCGTCGTAATCACGGAACAAAAATTCGAGAAGCATCAGGTGTGCACCGACGTCGTGCGATATGGCACGGACGAGGTAGTCCTTGTCGATATCCCGCGTCCTGGTATCACGAGCGATACTTGCGGGTGACGTATTCTCCCGCTCCGTTTGGGGAATGGTTTCCTGCGCAACACGTGATGAAACCTGCAATGATGCCTGTCCCTGTTGCGGGGCATCAATCAGGTACCGCGGCTTTGGCACTTTGTGCTGCGTTTTGTTCATGGATTCCTCACTTTCCGCAAAATTTGCCCTTGCTCACCATTTTTCATCGTAGTTTGCCAAGCATAGCTTGCGGAAAGCTGTACGGCATGTCAAACAAAAATCTTTTCCATGTCCAACAGATCATCCTTTTCTTTTGCCGGATTCAACCTATATTGACTTGTACCTGTTTGAGACCGCCTGACCGTTTTCCCGGCAGGCGGTCCATCCGCACCGCATTCCGGCGCGGCGGTTGTTCATATAATGATGTAACAGTTTGAAAAAAAAGGACTTTTGTGCAGCTTTCCACTCGTTCCAGCGGGATTTTGCTTCCTTTGGCGTCCCTGCCCAATGCACCGTTTTGCGGCGATCTTGGCTTGGGTTCGCGCCAGTTCGTCGATTTTTTGCGCGACGCCGGGCAAACCTGGTGGCAAATGTTGCCGATTAATCCGATTGACAAGCATTTTTCGCCTTATGCCAGTATTTCCGCTTTCGCGGGCGAGCCACTTTATATCGATCTGCTGCACCTGACGCAGGAAGGCTTGCTCGACTGCGACGACACGACCTGGCAACCGTCCGGCCCGGTCGAGCAAATCGCCTACACTGCCGCGCGGGATTATCGCGAACAGCGGCTCCGCAAGGCGTTCGACCGATACCGTCGCGGAATCGGCGGTAATGTTTTCCGGCAACATTTCGACCGGTTCGCAGAAGAAAACAAATCCTGGCTCGACAATCACTCGATCTTTTGCGCCCTGGCCGACCGGTTCGGCACGCAGGAATGGCCGCTCTGGGACGATATCCATCTGAGGCGTCATAATCAGGATGCCATTGCGCTGGCCCGCAAATCGCTGGCCGAAGACATCGCCTATCACACGTTTTTGCAACTCCTCTTCGACCTGCAATGGGGGGAACTGCGAGAATATTGCCGACAAGCGAACATCGGTTTGGTCGGTGACGTGCCGATTTACGTGGCTGCCGCCAGTGCCGACACCTGGGGTAACCGTCACCTGTTCCAGCTCGATGAGGACGGCCACCTGCTGCGCATCGCGGGTGTGCCGGGCGACAGTTTCAATCCTGACGGCCAACGCTGGGACGCGCCGCTTTACAGTTGGCAGGAACACGAATCGGAACACTATCAATGGTGGCTCAACCGGATGCGTCTGACCTTGCAGCGGTTCGACGCGGTGCGGCTCGACCATTTCATCGGCTTTGAGAATTATTTCAGCCTGCCGCAGGAAATCAGCGAAGAGGATCGCGGACACTGGTTCCCCGGTCCCGGCGCGAAATTTTTCGAGTCGATTCTCAAGGCGTTTCCAAATGCGCGGCTGATCGCCGAAGACCTCGGCGTGGTTCACGAGGGCGTCATCAACCTGCGGGACAAGTTCGCGTTTCCCGGAATGAACGTGCTACAGTTTCATTTCGACTACCGGCACGACGGCGATCCAACCCGGCATTGGGGTAAAAACTCGATTGTTTGCACCGGCACACACGACACCAACACGGTCATGGGCTGGCTGCACGACATTCGTCACGCAAGCGAGTCGGGCCATTCGCCGTGGAACCGTGAATACCTGGCCAATCTCGTCAAGAGCTACATTCCCCGGCATTTGGCGTCGGAAAACGTCGAAATTTCCCCCGACGGCGATGTGTTACACGACATGGCTCACTTGTCAACGCTCATGGTTTCCGGGGAAGGTTCGCCGGTTCCCACCCGCGAGCAGGTTCATGCCGCACTGCTTCGCATGGTGATGAGTTCGCCGGGCGACGTCGCGATTTTTCCGATGCAGGACATTCTCGGACTTGGCAGTGAGGCACGCATGAACTTCCCCGGCACGTCGAAGGGAAACTGGCTCTGGCGGCTCGACGGAACTCATCTCACCCCCCGCCTTGCCGAATCATTGTTGCAGATGACGGAAGAGTACGGACGCACGAAAAAAACGACGCTTCCCAATTCGGAAGCGTCGTTCAGCCATATTTTCAGGGGATAAGTTCACCGACAGGTTGTTCGCTTTAGAACCGGTTGATGCTCACTTCAAAGTTGACGCCGTGCATCCAGGTGGATTGGGTGACTTTGTCATTGATTCCAAAGAGGTTGCCGAAGCGGTCAATCTCGTAATTATTGACAAGCGACGCCCTGGCAGTCCTGTCCAGATACAATCCCTGGTAGCCGACATTGAAGGCAATCGCGTCGGTGAGCCGCCAGTTGGCTTTCAGGCTGAAGTCGATTCCCGGTGAAAACGCGGTTCGGGTTTGGCTGTGCCGGAAGGTGCCGGGATTATGTGCAAATCCCACCGGAACCCCCATGGCAAGACTCGGATTATCCGGATCAAATGTATCTGTGCGTATTCCCATTTCCCCATCGCTCTTGAGATTCTGCGTATTGAATCCCGCGAAAAACTTGGTGTCGGCAATCAACGACCAGCGGCCTGAACACTTTTTGATGTAACGAACCCCGACTTGCGGCCCGACAAGATGGTTTTCCGCCTTGAAGTTCCAAATCGTGTTGGGAGGATCAATGATTGTGGTGGTGTCAGTGGTGGTACCTGTACCTGTTCCTGTAGTAGTCTCTTCGGTCGTGGTTGTTCTCCAGGGCAACCAGCCGTTGAATGTCAGGCTGTCGTCAAGCTGCATGTACCTCACGCCGCCGGTGAATTCGAAGAACCCAACCCGTGTCGCGTGTGCCCGGAAAATATAGTTGGCTTCCACATCCCAATGACTGATCTTCGATTGCAGTGTATATCGATCAAACGTAATGGCCATGGGAGCAAGCTCGAAGAAATTTCCACCTCCTGTCGTCCAAGCCCAGAAATAGCCAGCTGGAATGTCAGGATTACCCGGTGTTGGGTTATATATGTCAAGTTTACCAATAACACTGGGGTTGTAGTAGTAGTAAACTGTATCAGCATCGCCCATCGGCACCACTGACACTCGAACATCACCCATGATATCCTCATTAATGTCCATGGAGCCATTTCGTCCCTCATACGAATCCCGTTGTGACTGCAGGATCGTGGATTTGACCTCCCACCCGTGGTGTTTGATCATGTTACCGATCCGCAACGTCGTCCCGCCGTGAAAGCCGTTTCCCAACGCGCTGGTGGACATCGTATTGACTCTGGTTGGGAATAATGCAACACTGGTGTAATATGGATTTTGCTTGTCAGGTCCATCCGGACAAACCCACCCGAGTGTTTGATTTTTTCCCTTGGTAATCAGCCAGTAATTGTAGCTGATTTCTCCGAACATCCCGTCGCGGAGACGTGAATTCCCTCCGAATTGGTCACTCCGCGGCGGAGAGAACAATCTCATCTGTGAGACCTGCGCGGAGGCCGTGTTCCATTGCGCTATTACTAACAAGAGTAACAGGGCGGTCATAATAGTTTTCATGGTAAGCGACATGGTTTTCTACCCACCTCGGTGAACGCGTGAATCATCCTGATTTTAGTTTAATGCGTGTTATGACGCTTTGCACACATCGAACACGCTTTACGGCTGTGACGGTAATATCGGACATATCGACTTCAGCAGTTGAATCATAAATGACTACGGCTGGCAAAATCTATTGATATTTTTGAAAAAATGAGTTGTATGCAGAGAGTTCAGGTAAAATAGATAATCAAAAACAGGCACTTTTAGGGGGGGTATTAAGTGCAGAGTGCCGATCTCAGAGTGCAATCAGAGCCGCGAGAGTCATCGAGCGGTCGAAGCGGAACAGAGTGCAAAGTTCAAAGAGCAAAGTTCAGAGTGAAGATAAGGAATCGGAACATTCTGCACTCTGCATTCTGCACTCCTAGCGGTGTGTCCATTCTAAAAATTCATGTTGACTAAAAACGTGATTTTTTCTATATTGTTGGGGCTTTTTTACCCCCCAACTCACGGAGGAAAAATCATGAACACGGAAAAATATTGTTCGGCTCAGCGACCAGGAACTTCAAAGCATTGTCAAAAAACGGAAAGGATCGTCCCAAACAGTCAATCGGGCCATCGCTTTGCTTCACGCCGACGCCAATGGGCCGGATTACACGCGATTCAAACTGGAGTATTGTCGTGAAATCCTCCGACGATGTGAGTTTGTTGATACGCCGGTTCACGTCAGTTGGTTGAACATTGCGGAAAGTGAATTGAGTGTGCTGACGAAACAATGCTTGTGCGGACGTATCGGAAGCATCGACGAAGTTCGCAAGCAAGTCGCCGCTTGGACGGCCTGGCGAAACGATCACGCCAAAGGCGTCCACTGGCAATTCACCACCGACGATGCACGAATCAAATGGGACTCCGTGTACCCGAAATTCCACTTCGATAGCAAATGATTATAAATTTACTCAACTTCAACTTTTAGACTTGACAGGCCAATAGGGATGAGTGATTACGAGCACCCGCAAACCGATTTTGCGATTGCTGTATTTTGCGCTGGTGATGCTGATGCGCAATTGCTGGATTTGGTTCGAACGCGTGTGCGTGACGGAGAGCGGCCGC
>WRMR01000346.1 GCA_009776995.1 Planctomycetaceae bacterium
CATGACCGCGTAAACGGCGTAGGCGCAATTCCTGACATGATCTGTGATTGCAAGTTGTTCCATAAGATTTTCCTTCACAATATTTTGGGGGACGCATCGACTCTGCGGTTGCAATCGCCGGTTTTCCGCATCCTTACGACATTTCGTTCTGCACGAGCGATGCGACGAGGGCCGGGCTGTCCGATGCGAGAATGTGTTCGATGCGGTCTTGCGGGATTTTCAGGTTTTTCAGCGCCGCTTCGACCCGTTTCCAGAGGAGCGTCCGTTTTTTGCCTTCCGCGAGATAAAGCTCCGTTGCAAGCTCCGCCAGCTTCTGCCACATGAGCGAATCACGGTTCTGGTAGTAGTTTTTGATGATCTTGTCCTGATAGGGCGTCCTGTTCATATTTTCCGTGATTTGTTTGTGAGAGTAACAATGTTTCCCGGAGTGATCTCCAAAGATGTGCAGGGATTGAAAAAATGCGATGGTACTGGAAATGGAGGGGCGTCGATAAACCATCATTTTTCAAGAACCGCCACGATGCCCAAGTCTATCAGAAAATCACAATCTTAACCAGTCGTTCGTCAGGATTTTTCGGCAAAAAGCAGGAAAAGAGAGAACACGTGCAAATATCAATTCCAGCGGGGTCATTGCCGTAGCAACCCAAAGGGGCGACCGCCGCAAAAACTGCTGAGGGAACTTGTGCAAAAAGCCGTTGACGTTACGATGATATGTCATTGTCGCCTTTTTACTGCCTCCAGTCCTGCCGGAATGCCGCCATGTCCACACTCACCCGTGGAATCACGGGAAAAACTTCGATCACCGTGCTCGTGACCCTGAGCCTGTTTCACATGTCCAATGACACGTTGCAGTCGTTGATCAAGGCGATTTATCCGTTGATTCACACATCGCTGTCCCTGAACTTGGGGCAAATCGGCCTCATTACACTGGTCTATCAGATCGCCGCGTCGATTTTTCAGCCGCTGGTCGGGTGGTACACGGATCGCCGGCCGCAGCCTCACGCTCTGTCTGCGGGAATGGCATCGACCCTTTGCGGGCTGATGATGCTTGCCTTTGCTCCCAACTATTTCTCGGTATTGCTTGCCGTCGTGCTGATTGGCGTCGGGTCGTCCGTGTTCCACCCGGAAGCCTCGCGGCTGGCTTACCTCGCTTCCGGCGGACGATTCGGGTTTGCCCAGTCGTTGTTCCAGGTCGGCGGCACCTTCGGCGCATCGCTCGGCCCCCTGCTGGTTGCATGGTGCATTACAGGAACCAGCCAAAACAATCTTGCATGGTTTGGCGTTATTCCCCTCGTCGTGATGGCCGCGATGGTTCCGGTCAGCCGGTGGTACAAGCGACAATTGCAGACCATTCGCGAACGCCGCTGCGTCGAAACCAAAGCCAAGACCGAAACCGAAAAACGTTCCCCGTTACCGATGCGCACAGTGATCATTTCATTGTGTGTGCTGCTCACGTTGATTGTTTCCAAGTACACTTACTGGGAAAGCATGAGCAGTTATTACACGTTTTATCTGATCGACAAATTCGAGTTGTCCGTCAAACAATCGCAGTATTGCCTGGCGTTGTTCAGTTTTTCGATGGCGGCGGGCACCATGATCGGCGGTTTGGTCGGTGACCGCGTTGGCCGCAAATACGTGATCTGGGTTTCGATCCTTGGCGTTGCCCCCCTAACAATCCTGTTGCCCCGTGTTGACAGTTTGTGGCTGACCTGTGTGCTGTCGGTGTTTATCGGTTTGATTTTGTCGTCGGCGTTTTCCGCCATTCTCGTTTTCGCGCAGGAGCTTATGCCCGGCAAGGTCGGCATGATCGCAGGGCTGTTTTTCGGATTCGCGTTCGGAGTCGCGGGTATTTCCTCCGCCATTTTAGGTCAAGTGGCCGATCATTACGGCCTCATGTATGTCTTCCAAGTCTGCTCGTATTTGCCGCTGTTGGGCATTGTCACCGTCTTTTTGCCCAACCTGAAAACGAGGTAGTTCTACTGTGACCGACCGGACATTTGCGAGTCACGAAGTGATGCAGCTAACGTATTCCTTGCTTTTGAAGCTCTCGCCAGGAAATATATTAAGACAGGATTGTCGGGAGAGACGAACAAGAGGAAATCCCCCTTATCCTGAAAATCTTGTCTATCCTGTCAAAAAATGAACTTGTCAATCCTGTCCGGGTGTTTCGTGGCGGAACTTGCAACGATGGTTTTTTCTGTTATGATAAAGGTCAGGTTTCACCTGTGGAAATGCCGTTGATTGGCATCATTTTAACACTTCCCTCATGCAGAAAATCACTGAGCAGTCCTCGCGGCATGACGATCTCGAAACCATGAGTGTGCGCGACCTCCTGATCAATATCAACAAGGAAGATCAGACGGTTGCGCTCGCGGTGGAAAAGTGCATCCCTGCGATTGAGCAACTTGTGACCGAAATTGTTGCGCGTTTTCGTGAGGGTGGGCGGCTGTTTTACATCGGGGCGGGAACGAGCGGACGGCTTGGCATTCTCGATGCGTCGGAGATTCCGCCCACGTTCGGGGCACCGTTCGATTTGGTTATCGGACTGATTGCCGGGGGTGATACGGCAATTCGCCGGGCGGTTGAAGCGGCGGAAGACCGGCTTGATGGTGCCTGGCGCGATCTGGTCGAATACCAAATCGATCAGCGCGACGTGTTGGTCGGCATCGCCGCATCGGGGACAACGCCCTACGTTGTCGGCGGTTTGCGCGACGCGCGAAAGCACGGCATCCTGACGGCGGCTATCACCTGCAACCCCGGCTCGCCTGTCACACAGGAAGCCGACATCGCCATGGAAGCGATTGTCGGCCCCGAATTTGTCACCGGCAGCACACGCATGAAATCAGGCACGGCGCAAAAGCTGATCCTCAATATGATCTCGACATCGGTGATGATCCGGCTCGGCCATGTCAAGGGCAACAAAATGTTCGACATGCGGCTCAGTAACGCGAAACTGGTTGACCGCGGGACTCGCATGGTCGCCGAAGCAACCGGGCTTGATTACGACACATCGCAACAACTGCTGCTCGAACACGGTTCCGTTCGCAGTGCCGTCCGGTTGTTTGAAGATAGCCAACGGTCATGATTCACTGTGAAGAAAAATAAAAAAATTCAAAGTTTGTTTTTAGAGGAGAAAGCAATGAAACATTTCTTGATGAGTATGATTGTTACCCTGGTTGCGACTTCTGTAACTTTGCCACAGGAAACGTCACCGCCGCCGTTTGTCATTCTGGAAACGAAGATCATCACACCGGTTGACCAGTACAACCAGCATCTTTATTACGGTTGGCCGACCGTGGGTATTGACGCAAACGACCAGTTGTTTGCCGTCGCTTCCGGGGGACGTGACGAACATGTCTGCCCGTTCGGACGCGTCGATTTCATTCGTTCGCATGATGGCGGCGAAACCTGGACCTGGCCGCAAACGGCACTCGATGGCCCAATTGATGACCGCGACGCCGGGATCGTCGTCACCCCGAAAGGGACGATCATTATGACGACCTTTACCTCGCTGGCCTACGAAGGGACACTCAACGCCGCCATTGCGAACAAAAACGCCGGCAATCCGAATTTCAGCGAAACAAAACTGCGCAATTGGCTTGCGGTTCATCATCGGGTTTCCGTCGAAGAACGCCAAAACGCCTTGGGGAACTGGGCCGTGCGTTCGACCGACAACGGCGTCAACTGGTCACAACGCATCGACACGATAGTCAATTCCCCGCACGGACCGATCGTCCTTGCTGATGGCCGACTCCTGTACGTTGGGAGAAAACTCTGGGCCAAACCGGAACTTTGCGGCGTTGCCGAATCGACCGACGACGGGAAAACCTGGCAATGGGTTGCCGAACTCCCCGTCCGGGACGGTGATTCGTCCGGGCAATATCACGAATGGCACGCCGTGCAAACGCCAGGCGGCAGAATCGTGGCACAAATTCGCAACCATAACCCGGCCAACAATAACGAAACTTTGCAATGCGAATCGGACGATGGCGGGAAAACCTGGACGAAACCGCACACCATCGGCGTTTGGGGACATCCGTCGCATCTGATGCGTCTGCAAGACGGACACATTCTTATGACCTACGGGCATCGTCGCGCTCCGCTGGGCAATCAGGCACGCATCAGTGCCGACGAGGGCAAAACGTGGTCCGAACCGATCATCATTTCCGGAGATGGTGTTTCCGGCGACCTCGGCTATCCGTCCACCGTGCAACTCAAGGACGGAACTTTGATCACTGTATGGTATGAGAAAATGCAAGATTACCCCAAATGCGTCCTGAGAATGGCCAAATGGAAACTCCTGGAGGAGTGACGATGTTGACCGCCGCGCGACAGCGGATCGAACAATGTAAGCTCACCGACAATGGCACGATTCATGACCCCGGCCAGAATCACAACCTTTATCTCGGCGGCACGAGTGTTACCGTGAAGAATTGCGAGATCGCACGAGCCGTGACAGGGCACAATCTCAAGAGCCGGGCGCACCTGAATTTTATCATCGAAAACCATCTTCACGATTCATGCAACCGGGAACTTGATCTGGTGGACGCGGAAGGAACCACCGACATTGCTGGCAGCGACACGTTTTTGATCGGCAATACGATTGTCAAAGACCCGGAGTGTACCGGCAATAAGGCGGTCGTCCATTTCGGACGTGACGGCAAAGCAACGCATAACGGTACCCTCTGGCTGATCGGCAACACCATTCGGACGCCGTTTATTTCGTCGGTCGCCGATGCCAGCTCCGGCAAGGGGGCGGTTTTCATCGACAACGTGATTGACGATACCAGGGCCGGACAAATCGGCGTGCTGGCGAACTTCCAACAGCCGTCAATGAAAGCGATGGGACACAGTAACGCCTGTGATCGGTATTCCGGCAAGCGGATGGCCGTCTTGGTCAACCAGCCGCCCGCTGACAAACGAGGTGAAACGCGATTTGTCTTCTCCGGGATCAGTGCCATCGACCGGCAGGGCTTTGGCATCCGCCGGGACTGCGGTTTGGTCTTCGGGCGGTGATGCCGCCTCATTTGCCGGTTCGGGTAAAGTGACGTTGCGGGGTAACGTTGTGTCCTCAACTTCAAACGTCCCCAAGTCGCGTGTTTCACCGGGTTGGAACGTATAAACGGCTTTTGGCGTTTCCATTCCGCCTGACCCCATGAATTTGTAACGGGCCGTGCCGGGCAAAAACCGAAACGTCGCCGTACCCGTTGCGTCGGTGGTTGAATGCGGAATCACGGTGGAATCGTAGTGATTGGATTCCACTTCGCGATGTTCCGCAAAAGGCTCCGCACCGATTCCCACACGTATCATCTGCCCCGCGAATGGTTGGCCGGTCGATTTGCCAACGAATCGTGCTGTGACCGTTGCGGTCGGTTGCAACGCGATTTCGTGAAGTTGCAGAGGATTGTCATCGGGAATGCGCTGAACGATACCGTATAGTCTGTCGTCTGTTACGGCGATGATCTGATTGTTTTGCGACGGCATGATTGTAAAACTGCCGTCAGCAAGGAGGTTCACGCTCCCGGAAAGCAGGTGATTGCCGTCCGCAATCTCCCGATTGACCTGCATTTTTTCCGGCACGGAGCCGTCCGGCAACGTG
>WRMR01000347.1 GCA_009776995.1 Planctomycetaceae bacterium
GAATTTCATTCTCCCCATAAACTTTTTCCATGAGGGAACCGGTGGTGACTTCAAGAGCGTGACGATGGTTTGGATCCATGGCGTCACGATGGGGGAGGGCGTCCGGGAGGTCTTCAGGAATGTGCAAAAACAAGGTCCCGCCCTGAGACACATTCAGCAGTTGCATGCCCGCTCCGATACCGAAAAAAGGAAGTTTCCGCCGGGCAACCGCACGAATCAGGAGCCGGTCGAAGGTTTCACGTCGTTCTTCCATCCGTTTGACGCAGGGATGGAGCATATACCCGTCACGCTGGGGGTCGAGATCGGCACCACCGATCATCATCACTCCGTCCAGCATTTCAAGGATTTGTTCAATGTCGCTCTCTTCGGTGTAGGGGGGTATGATGACGGGAATCGCCCCTGTTTTCATCAATGAATCATAATACCCCGTGGGAACATAGCTGTAAGTGTTTTTGTTTCTCGGATTGGAAAAATACTCCGCATTGATTCCAATCAATGGCTTTTGTGACCCCATGTCATTCCTCCTGACCGGGCCAAAGCGGATTCGGAACGGAACTGCAATCTGGTACGCCGTTGTGCCGTCACCTCAACTGAAAAAGCTGCGTTTGCCGTCGGTCAATGATTATTCAGAAGAATAGGGAAGTCGAATCAAAAAACCAATTACTGTACAACTGTACACTGTTTTATTCAACATGAACTCCCACTGCTCTGACAATCAGGACATGATCAACCCACGGGAAGACTATTCAATGAAAAGATTTATCGAAAAGTCAGTTGATTCCCATGGCGACTGCAAACGAAGCCATGAATAACAACCGATGACGGAAACGCATGGACCGGTTCGTTCAAAGCGTCACCCTTGAACAGGCGAACAGGAATGTTCCCCCCGGTAATGAACGGCAAAACTACATAAAACAGGTGGACTTGGTCAAGTCTGCGTTGTGTCGGCAACAAACCTGTCTATTCGTACCGGCTTAAAAGTTCCTCTATTCTGCTTTGGCATTATGGGTTGTTCGGATCGTCACTTCCGATTGAGGAAAACAAGTCTTTTGATAGTTTAGATGATTTTTGTCGATCATGCAATATTACCGAAAGGAAAAATCCATAAAAACGGTATCTTGTGCCAAATAATGGCAACAAAAACTAGATGTAGGATTCGAGATTTTTGTTTATTCTACATTTGTTTTCTATTCTTCTCATTCTATTTATTTTCCATGAGGTTGACTGACAGATTTGCTATGGCACTTGGACTGTCAGTACGGTGTATCAAGTGGACTGCAAAATTTTTCTTGATCTTAACATATTTGCCATCAACGAGTTCCAGCAATGAGACGAGTTGATTTTGAGGTGAGAAGGCAGCGCATAAATTCGTTTCTTCCAAGGAAAAATTGACAGAAGTCTTTTGCATGAAATGGATTTCATCGTGTCGCACCGCTTGCCCCATCAGGAGTCGGGCGGTGGTTTTTTTGTCAAGATCAACGCGAGGCAGGTGCGACACACCAAATTCCAACGGCAAAAGATGCTTGCACCAGGCATCCGACTGTGGGTCATCGAACATGCGTGACGACAAGGAGTCGGCCAGCGTAAACGGGCCGATGTACTCACGTGTCAGGGCGGTCATAATTGCCCCGCTGCCAACGGCTTCGCCCATATCACGGCCGATTGACCGCACGTATGTCCCGCTCCCGCATTCGATCTTCAGCCGGAAAATGGGGTAGTTATATGCGACCAGGTCGATTTGATAAATATCGATTTCCCGCGACGCCAGTTCAAACTGCTCACCTTGCCGGGCAAGTTGATACGCCCGTTTGCCCGCGATTTTCAGTGCCGAAAACGCAGGCGGCCGCTGCTGGATGCGCCCCGTAAACCGGGAAGTCGCCTCTTGCAATTCATCGTATGTCGGTTGTGACGGGTTTGGCAACGGGACGATCGTGCTTTCGGCATCTTCCGTGTCACTGGTCACGCCAAGTTGAAACGTCCCCGTATAGCATTTCGGAAGCATTTGAATCACTCCGATCAGCTTGGTCGCCTCACCAACACAGGCGACGAGGACGCCCTCGGCCAATGGATCGAGCGTTCCCGCATGGCCGACACGAGGCGGCTTGCCACCCTGGTGACACCGCGAACGCACCGCCCGTTGCAACCGGTTGAGCGTTGCCCGTGATGATTCTCCTTTCGGTTTATTCAGGACGATGATCCCGGATGGAAAATCCATGTCAAATATTTTATTTCCGTTCATCTGTTACAACCCGAATTTTCAAGCCGCGAAATGTTGAAATCCCGTTCGAAGCATGGTATATTTTCGTCAATGATACAGAATAGCTGAAATGAAGCCTTTTGGCTATTGCCTCACTTTGCCACTTATGCCACACAGGAGAATGATTATCATTACACAAAAATTATCACGTCGTACCATGTTACAGGGACTTGCCCTTGGCTCGGCAGCCGCCGCAACCTGGCAGTCCGGGTTGATTTCGGCTCAGGAGGCCGTTGTTGAAGAACTCAAAGTCAAAGGGAACATCCGGCAGTCGGTGTCCTATTGGTGCTACAGCAGTTTTTTGCTCCCGGAATTTGCCGATATTTGCAGAAAACTCGGAATGGTCGGGATTGACCTGCTCGGCCCGGATCAGTGGGAAACCATGCTCAAAAAAGAGATGATCGTCACAATGGGCAATGTGCCCGGAGGGGGCATTGCCAATGGCTTCAACCATGTTGAAAACCATGACAAATTGGTGGAGGCGTATGAAAAATGGATTCCCGAAGCGGCCAAAATGAAGGTTCCGAACCTGATTTGCATGTCCGGCAACCGTAACGGCATGGGCGACGAGCAGGGAATCGAAAATTGCGTCAAGGGGTTGCAACGGGTTGTGCCGATAGCTGAAAAACACGGCGTCACACTGCACATGGAACTGCTCAACAGCAAGGATCACGCTGACTACCACGCCGACACGACGCCCTGGGGTGCCGAAGTCGCCCGGAAAATCAGCAGTGAACGCTTTAAGTTGCTGTACGACATTTATCACATGCAGCGCATGGAAGGCGAACTGATCAACAACATCCGCAAATTCAAGGACGTGATCGGTCATTACCACACCGGCGGCAATCCCGGCCGCAACGAAATCGACGAAACGCAGGAGATTTATTACCCGGCGGTGATGAAGGCGATTGTCGAAACCGGTTACAAAGGTTTCGTCGCTCACGAATTTGTGCCGAAACGCGAGGATAAACTGGCATCCCTGCGTCAGGCGGTTGAAATTTGCGATCAGTAATTCAATGGAAACCGTCCCGAAGGGTCGGCATCGTCCTGAAAGGACGATGCGGTGGTCACACCATGACCGCCGAATCAGAGACGCGACGGTCACGGAGCGGTCATTTCCAGAGGAATCGGTTTTTCCGGTTCGACTGCTCGATAACTCTCGCGGCTCTGATTGCCCCTCACTTCCAGAACACGATATCGTAATCTGCGTTCCTGGCTTGCATGGCTTTTTCCATAGGCAGGCCGCCGTCGTCTTTGCCGTTGGGACCGTACGAGTACAGCACGAAGGGATGTTCGCCGTGGGGCGTGATTTGATACACGAAGTTCGCGCGGCCGGTGTAAGGGTCGAGCGGCTGCATCAGGAAGTACTCCGGCACCAGGGCGTCGAGCCGGGCCGGGTACTCGCCACGCACCAGTTTTTCATGCTCCAGAGCCAGGGCAAGTTTCAGCATTTCGTTCTCCGCCTCAATGCGGTTAAATGCGCCAAACGGTCCTTGCACTGCCGTAGCCGTGTATGAGAAAACGTATTCCGCAAGAAGTCTTGAGCGTGTACGGATCAAGGGAATACGATGCAGTTGCGTGTTCTTGAGCTTGGTTTGCAAGTGAGAGACAGCCTCACCAATCCTGTCAACATAATCCCGACACAATACCGGATTACTTCCCTGGTGCTGGTCGAATGAAAAATCTTTTAACCCAAACTCGCCGTACAATTCCGACAGACGTTCACCGGCGATATTGGCGTCGAACGGCAAATAAAGCAGTGTCATGATCGTTTGAAGGTTTTCCTGACCGGGGCCAGTTACGTTTTTCATATCTTCGTAAAACTCCGATGATTGCCCCGATTTGAAAAGTTGCAACAGTTCGTAGGAACCCATGCGCTCCAATGTCATCCTGAACGAGAGTGCGTTTGGTCGCGGCAATGCGTTCAAATCCCGCAAAAAACGGGTCAATTGCTCTTCAGTCGGCTTGCCATGCGTGAGAATCAATTGCGCTGCTTCGTTGGCCATGCCATCAATAGCAATCCCAACAAGATTGGTCACGCAAATGGGATCATCTTTGTAATGAACCGCAATGTGTTTCATCGACATGACATCATGCCACGCTCCATCGAGGTCACCTCGTCCGACACGTTCGGCCACCCGAACACGTAAGCTGCGGGCAAAATCGCGGTGTGCCTGCACATCGGGCAACAACACGGAAAACAGGTGCCCCGCACGCCAACGCCAGCAGGTGTAATGCGGTTTTCTGACACATTCGCCGAAATAATCCAGCACCGGCGAATATTCCTCCAGCCACTTGGCCACCACCGGCTCATCTTCAACCTTCCACGGGGCAACAACGAGTTTGTTCCAAAGTTTCTGATCGTCGGGATCATCATCCACAACATTTTCCTCACCGGTGGCCTCTTTTTGTTTGATTTTGTATTGCCGCATAAAACCATAGAAACCACGCGAATCATAAAACATCGGCCGCCTGTACGGGTCAATGTACAGATGTTCGCAAAGCGGTATCCACCGCGTTTCAAACCAGTTTTTGCTTTGTTCATGCGTCGGCATTTCCTCCCAGGGCACAGTATCAGCTATATACATCTGCTCCAGGATCGTCGGCCCGCAGGCGGCGATCATGTAACGCAGGCCGTTGTCTTCCGGCGGTGAGAGCTTGTCAATGTACAGCTTTTCAAACGCGGCGAAATAATCGACCTTGCCGTCGGCGGTCAACGGCCCGGTGATGCCGGTCGTTCCCGGCGAAATCCGCGTCCGCGACGGCACCAGGCAAAAGTACGCCGGCAACAGCACAATGACAATGCACCAGACGCGCTTGCGCCTGAGCCAGGGCTTTTTGTTGGGAGTTGGTTTTTCGGTCATGAGGATGTCCTTTGTTAGAAGTTAGGAGTTAGGAGCGTGAAGTAAGTAACATGTCAATATTGTAAATTGGGATGCGGCCTTGTCCCGATAGGGACAAAATGTTGGTAGAAACGAGATTCCCCTCGATAATACGAGTCCCGTTAGGGACGCTACAAAACATCGACCCTATTACGTGCCTAACGGCACACGAAACGTATTTTTCATTCCTGTTTCTGGCAATATCATGTCCCTAATGGGACAATACCTCATCCTCATTTTTTATTTTTATTCAAAGCACTGGAAGTTAGGGGGTGAGCCGGAATATAAATAACTCCTCGCTCCTAACTCCTCACTCCTAACTCGGTCCACGGTCATCACCGGCTGCCGGCGGATGCGCGTCAACAATTCGGCGGGACTGGTCACGCCGTCGAGGTCTTGCATTTGCAACGGCACGGTGTAAGTGCGTATCGGCTTGTTCACCGCCAGCGGTTGCGAACG
>WRMR01000348.1 GCA_009776995.1 Planctomycetaceae bacterium
TAAAGAGATAGGCCGTAACTTCATTCCCCTGTCTGGTGGAAAGGGCTTCATCGATTCCGCCGGGCACAATAATGAACCGCGTTCCGAGCGTTTTGTGAATTTCGACCGTTTTGCTGAGATTTTCGCTACCGATCAATGCCGCCAAGCCGGTGTGCGTTCCACAGCATTGGAGGCCGTTGTCGTCAAGCATTTTGCGGATGTCTTTGGGATCAATCCCGTAATATCCGGCGAATTCGACTCCGTCGTAGTCCATCGCTTTCACCGCTTTGAGGACGCTGGCGAGGTCTCGCGTGGCGGCGGCACGGACGGAGTAAAGTTGCACGCCAATCGGAATTTTCTTCTTGTCAGCGGCTTGTACCATTGTCTGAAAACTGGAAACACCAAGTCCGAGAGCTGCAACTCCTGCGGAATTTCTTAAAAAAGTTCTGCGATTCATAAAAAATCTCCAAAAAAGGTTAAGTGAAATGGGATTAGGGGGAATTGATTTTACGACAGGGTTATTATATTCTGAAATCAACACTTCGTCTATCGCCATCTTTGGAACCGCGAGCAACCTGCCACCCCCCAAAAAAATGTTAAAACGATTCCCTTTCTGCGTCATTTTGTTCTGTCTCACTGTAGCCGTATCGGCGGAAGAAACCATTCGGTTCAAGATGCACCGTATCGATACTGCAAGAATGGAAGCGTGCGGCGTTGCCGATTTTAACAACGACGGCAAACTCGACATTGTTGCCGGGGAGTTTATTTATCTCGCTCCCGATTGGAAGGCGGTTAAAATCCGTGAAATTGCAGGCGATGTGGACGAGCAAGGTAAAGGGTATGCCCACGATTTCGCCAATTTGCCGATGGACGTTGACGAGGATGGTTTTATGGACGTGATCGCCGTTGACTGGTTCAGCAAAAAATCGGTTTGGTGCCGCAATCCGGGCAAGGATTTTCAGGATGGTAAATTCTGGGAAGAGCATTTGATTGAACTCAACGGCAATTTCGAATGTGCCGATTTCTATGATGTAACCGGCAACGGTCAAGAGGATCAAATCCTTCCCGCCGTGAGACATACTGTTTGGTATGAAAAGACCGCACCGGGAAAATTCGCTGTTCATGTTGTTTCCGAAAAAAACCTGACTTTCGGCGGCGGGGTCGGCGACATTAACGGCGACGGACGGCCCGATATTCTGCGGCCTGATGTTTGGTTTGAAGCTCCCGTCGATATTCGCAATGGTGTCTGGAAGGAGCATCCGCTCAATCTTTTCGCCGACGAGCCGGAAATGACCAACAAAGACACGGCTCAGCTTTACGCTCTCGACGTGAACAAGGACGGACTACCGGACATTATTGCCAGTGCGGCGCATGACTACGGGCTGTTTTGGTACGAGCAACTTCGCAATGGCGATGGAATTTCCTGGAAAAAGCATGTGATCGACAAGTCCTGGTCGCAGGTTCACGCCGTAATGCTTGCCGACCTTGACGGGGATGGTGAATTCGAAATCATCGCCGGTAAACGTTTCATGGCTCACAACGGCAGTGACCGCGGCGAGTACGAACCGCTTGGCATCTATTACTATAAGGCGAAACGTAACGGCACGGAGGTCATCTGGGAAAGGCATGTCGTAACCTACGACGAAGGGATTGGTGCCGGGATGAACATTGTCGTCGTCGATCTCAACGGCGATGGGCATCTTGACATTGTAACCACCGGCAAATATGGCGGACCGGTTTGGTTCGAAAATTTGAAAAACGACTGAACGTTCCAAATACGAGATGTCTGCGTTCTCTTTGTTTCATTTTGCGCAAAATAGGCAGTTTATTCCGCCTTTCTCTCCGACTGTGAAGCGGTACGGAAAAAACGCCGAATAATGACCGTAAGCATTATTCCATTTCTATCAATTGTAACGGAATGATTGCAAAAAAGGTCATTATTTGAGTTTGCGTCAGCAGAACCCAGCTTACAACAGATGAAACGAACATTATTCGAAAGGTCGGAAGGAAAAAGTCGGAACGCCTCGTTTTCCACTATGACGCACTTTTTGGCCTTTCTTTGCTGTTTTTACTGTTTTTGCCATTTTAGCGGATTCGCCCAGTCCACAAAACCCTCCAATATTTCTTCGGCAAGACGTACTCCGACTCAAATCGCCTTGGAAGAAGCTCGAAAAGCGGTGGTCAATCTCGAAGGGGACCGAATCGAAAAGATCGACATGAATAACCCGAACGAAATCGGGAAAGCGTTCAATGGAATGGGAACGGGCGTGTTGATCGACCCGCGTGGCTACATTGTTACCAATCACCATGTCATCGACGGAATTCGAAACATCAAGGTTACAACCAGCGATGGCAAAGAACACAAGGGAATTCCGATTGCCCGAGACCCGGTTGCCGATATTGCGATCATCAAAATCAATGATAAAGAGCCGTTTTCGACGATCAAAATCGGCAGCTCCGCAGATGAAGATCTTTTTTGGGCGGAAGACGCTTACGCCATCGGCAATCCCTACGGATATTCGTTTAGCGCAAGCAAAGGTGTGATCAGCGGTTTGAAGCGGGATGTCCCCGTGAACGAAAAGTTGACTTATGCACTTGCAATTCAAACCAGCGTTCCGATCAATCCCGGCAATTCCGGCGGACCGCTATTGAACAACGACGGCGAAATGATCGGAATCAACGCCGCAATCCGACAAGGAAGCCAGTGTATTGCGTTTGCAATTCCAGTCGATCAGGTTGTCGAGGTTGCGTCCCGATTGATCCAGCAACATACCGCCAGCCAAACGTATCATGGGATTCGGGTCAAGCCGTCGACGAATTCAGGAGAAGTGATCGTGGAGTCGGTCGAACCGGAAAGCCCTGCGGAACTCGCGGGAATTCAACCCAACGACGTACTTCTTGCTGGCAATCAGATCGAATTTCATCGTCCTCTCGATTTTTCCCGGTCGCTTTTGGAGTTGAAAAATAACGAAACTTTAATGCTTTCTTTTCTTCGGGATGGGGAAGAGCTTGAAACAAACCTCCAACTGGCCGCCCCGAAACGCCGAACGGCGTCTTACGGGTCCCAAGCAGTCGCGTCCAACGCCAATAATCGAACGAGCACAACCAGACAGCAGCCGGGCGTCGCTTCCGCTGCACCGAAAGTTGGTTCGAGCGTGACTGCTTGGGATTATCTCGGAATCAAATTCACATCCATTCCAAATGAAGTTTACAAGCGGCAGTACCCAAAGTACCTCGAATATTATCCCGAGGGGGCGATTCGAGTGACCGAGGTTCTCCGGAATAGTCCGATGCACCTTTGCGGCATCGAAGTGGGGGACATGATTTTCGGAATCAATGGTTTTGTTTCCAGTACGGAGGAAGACGTTCGCTCGATTATTGTCGAACTTTTGGAAAACCGTTCGAAAATCAAATCCGTTGAGGTTCTTATCAACCGTCCCTATCCTTACGACGATGAACCTGCTGATGGGCATTTTTCCACAATCATGGAATTGCCTTGGTGAAGCCTTTTAAGTTTGGACGGTGGCCCGAACGTTCTTTCATGCTCCAGGTTGCTGTTTAAACGTTTCCTAAACGTTCGCTTGATTCCTTCACGGTCTCTCTCAGGTCGATTGACAAACAGAGATGATATGTACAATTGTTACAAGAGCCATTGGGGGCCATTTCACAATAAATTTCAGAAAGGAAAACATCTATGACACCGCGTAAAATCATTATCATTGGTGCCGCAGGGCGGGATTTTCACAACTTTAACACCGTTTACCGGAACAATTCCAACTCCGAGGTCGTCGCGTTCACGGCAGCGCAGATTCCCGACATCGCAGGGCGCAAGTACCCCGCTTCGCTTGCTGGCAACCTTTACCCCGAAGGGATTCCCATCCATGCACAAGACGACTTGGAACGGTTGATCAAAGACCTGGATGCCGATGAATGTGTCTTTGCCTATAGCGATGTTCCGTACACGGCGGTTATGGGCTTGGGGGCCAGGGTTAACGCCGCCGGAGCAGACTTCACCTTACTAGGCCACAAAAACACAATGCTCAAAAGCGTGAAGCCTGTTATCGCGGTCGGGGCGGCGCGAACGGGTTGCGGCAAAAGCCAAACCTCACGCCGGATCGTGGAAATTTTGATGGGACACGGCCTTAAAGTCATCGCCATCCGGCACCCGATGCCTTACGGTGATCTTGAAGTGCAAAAGGTCCAACGTTTTGCCGATATTACAGATCTTACCAAACACCGCTGCACCATTGAGGAGATGGAGGAGTACGAACCGCATATTGCACGTGGAAACGTCATTTATGCCGGTGTGGATTATGAGGCGATCCTGCGGGCGGCGGAAAATGATCCCAACGGTTGCGATGTGATTCTCTGGGACGGTGGAAACAACGATTTCTCGTTCTACCAGCCTGACCTGATGGTTACGGTGGTCGATCCGCACCGACCGGGGCATGAACTTACCTATTATCCGGGGGAGATCACATTGCGTTTGGCGGATGTGGTGGTTATCAATAAGATCGACAGTGCCGATTTTGAAAATATCCAAACGGTGAGAAACAGTATTGAGCAGGTGAACCCGCGAGCCGTGGTCGTGGACGCCGCTTCGACGATCAGCGTGGAAAAGCCTGAAATCATACGAGGCAAACGGGTTTTGGTGATCGAAGACGGTCCAACGCTAACGCATGGCGAAATGAAAATCGGGGCCGGAATTGTTGCGGCCAAGCGTTTCGGCGCGGCGGAAATTGTTGATCCGAGACCTTACGCGGTGGGAAAACTGGCGGAAACGTACCGCATTTATCCTGAAGTCGGCAAATTACTTCCGGCGATGGGTTACGGCGAAGAACAAATACGCGACTTGACGGCGACAATTCACCGCACCGACTGCGACAGCGTGATTATCGCCACACCGATTGATTTAGGCCGGGTGATTCGAATTGACAAGCCCAATACCCGTGTGGAATACAGCCTCCAGGAAATCGGGCGTCCCAATATGGAAGATGTGATGGCAAATTTCATCAAGGGGATCAAAAGATAGAATCTTGCAACAAAAGGAACCGGGGACTTCGCTGCGCTTGGTCTCCGGCTCCTTTTTGGGGTCCCCGACTCTCTTACTTCGCATCGGTTTGAGCGATGGACTGGTAGAGTTGATACCGTTCGTCGATCTGCTTTTGCAGTTCGCCTTGCAGTTTTTGGTACGTTTCCTTGTTCATCCGTTTCAGAATGTTGAAACGATTCTGCTTCGACTCGAATTCTTCCAACGACCCCTTCGGCTCCTTGCTCGCGATTTCCAGCGGGTTGTCCTTCCGGGGATCGTAGGAGTAAAGCATCCAATACCCGCAGTTGACCGCGTCCTTTTGCAAGTCGATCGCCGTCTGCATATTGACACCTTGCGCGATGCAGTGGGCGTAGGCAATAAGAATCGACGGACCGGGATATGCCTCCGCCGCCCGAATCGTCTTGATCGCGTGCATCGGGTTGGCACCGTAAGCAATTTGACCGACGAACACGTTGCCGTAAGCCATCGCCATCAGGCCGAGGGCTTTCTTTCGGGTCGGCTTGCCGCCAACCGCGAATTTCCCAACGGCACCCCACGGGGGCGAGTTTGAAGCCC
>WRMR01000349.1 GCA_009776995.1 Planctomycetaceae bacterium
ACAGGGACATTGCGTTTCCGGCGAGTCGGGCGGAACACGGTTTCTTGTGCCGACTGATCTTTTGATCGACGCGCCGCCGGTTGAAAAAGAAGTCGAGTTTCGCATCGACGTGTTTTACCCGAAAGAACGGTGCTATCGCCCGCTCGAAGCGGTTTCGCCGGTTGTCCGGGCATTGGCACGCGAGCAATTCGATGATCACGTCAAACGGGTGCGCGTTTTCGCAACGCCCGAACTGGCGAACCAACTCCGCGAAAACCCGCGTTTCGGCGAACAACTCGCAATCATTGCCGCGCATCTTTGAACGATTCCTCCGTGTCAAGGAGGTCTCCCGATGTTTTTTTGAAAGATTAGTCCATTCAAGCGTACCACAAACATGTCCGGCTTGTTATGGCGGAGTTGATGATCGGCGAGAGATATCTGATCCTGACTTCTTCCCTCTTGCTTCAACTGCCGCTTCGTGTACAATACCGTCATCATGTTCAATAACGCGTTGTGGGAAATTTGCTTTTTTTGCATTCCCAAAGAGCAACGGTTGTTGTTGCTTCCCTTTTGTCTGCGGAATTACGATCAGTGCAAAGCCCCGCGCGACGACTTGGGATTGATCTGTAATCAGTGTGGAAAGCGCGGCATCCCCTATCTGTCGGATCAGGCAGACGTCATCGGGATGCCGATGCTGGTTGCCGAATCGAGTTCGATGGGCACGCAGACAGATCAACGAACGGGGATGTGCGGGGTTTTTGCACGGAGGTTATCACGGGGCTATCCTTGATTTTTCTTGAAAAGATTTTCAAGGAATCATACAATTCTTCGCATTTTAATTGCCTCCCCCAATTTCTCTTATTTTCCGGCCATTTCTGGTATTCGTGGAGCTTTTTCTCATAAAAACAGGGTTTTGCCCTTGATTTGAAAAGTGAAAATTGTTACAACGCCACATTCATTTTGCCAGGACAGCGAAAAAGTCTTCAGCCATTCGAAGAAAAATGCCGATTTTGTCGATGATGTGGTTTTGTGTGAATTTTTCGTTTACATAAATAACGGTTTGAAACACCATGAGAAAGATAGCCTGTTTGATTTTGTTTCTCTTTATTGCCTGTTTTACCGTCGGGACGCTTTCCGGTTGTAAATCCATGGGGAGTCAAAATACGAAAAAGGACAATGGCCTTTCCTCAAGTCCGAACGGCTTTTTCAACAATGATCGGCCATGAGAAGTTCCTGTGAATACCCACGAGACCTCGTCAAGGGAATCGTGTGACGCGCATGGGAGCGGGAAATCAACGAGCAATGACGTCCTATCATTTTTTGCGGCTAATCGTCATTCTTTTGTTGACTCTGCTGTGTCTGACGGCAGGGTGCGAAAACGGTTTCAAGAAAAAAACCGTGCCGGGGACGTATGCTTACCAGAAAAAAGAATTCAAAAAAATGGTCGAACAAGACCCCTTCCCAATGGCCGATTCCACTGGCTCGTCTCTATGAATTCTACGGCATTCCGAGAAAATCCTGCCATTGTTTTTCGGAGTAAACCGTTTCCTGCCGGAATGCGTTGGCGGCGATGAACTGCCGGAGCAGATTTTTCGCTTGTGCCATGATCCGGTTCGCCTGATCCGGCTGACCTTGCAATTGATAGACACCGGCAAGTTGCAGGTACGCTTGCAGCACATCCGGGTGTCCCAGGTAGCGTGCGGCGGCAGTTTGATTTTCCTGGAGCGATTCCTCGTAATGGTCCGGCCCCATCGCGGTAAGAAGCCGCCCGATCATGAAAAACGTGTTGCGCAACATGCGTTCTTCCGCCTTGTCCAGGCCGTGCTGCTCCTCCTGTTGCAGAAGGAGGGTTCGTGCCTGTTTCAAGTGACCGAGTGCCCGGCGTTGTGTTTCATCCAGGGCTTTGCGGTTGAATTCCACCTGGCTTTGCCGCCCGGCTTCTTCCATGAGCGATTGAAGATTCTCTTCTTCATGGAGGCTTGCTTTCGCTATCATGTAATGAGCTTCGGCGGTTTTCGGATCGTCCGGGTACAAAGTCAGGACTTCTTCAAAAACAGACATGGTCTTGGGAATATCTCGCATGTGGTCATAAACACCTCCCAATTCATACAGTGTATCCCGAAAAACCCCGGAATCGGGGGCGTATTGGCCGTCGAGGTTTTCCTTCAACAGGCGGGCGGCCAAGTCCCATTGTTGTTTTTCCTGGTATGCACAGGCCAAAATCAACCGGGTCGGCTCCGTTACCGGGTCGTTGGGAAAACTTGCAAGACAATATTCCAATTCCCTGACGGCGGCGTCAATGTCGTTCAATTCGAACAGGATGCTGCCGATGTGATAACGTGCTTGTGCCTGCCGCAGGATGATATCATGTTCCAGGTAAAGCCGATACATGGCCAGTGCTTTGAGGAAATCGCGTCCCCGTTCGTAATACGACGCCGCGTCCCAAACGTGACTCAAATAATCCGGTTCGCTGAATGTCCATTGGGCCAGTTCCTCGAACCACTTGCCGGCAAGCCGGAATTTTTCCCGTGCCTGGCGGATCAAGTCTTGTTTTTCATCGTTTTTTTTGCTCCCCGCCAAATTCTCCAGTTGCTCGCCCCACTGGGAATAAATCCTCGAAGAAAGCCGAACCTGACGTTCTTCGGAAATGATACGGCGAAAATATTCCAACAACTCTTCGGCCTGGTCGTATTGCCGCGCGTCAATCAAGTTTTCAATCTCGCCTAGCCCGGCATCCGCGATCTCGGAAATGGGCATCCAACTGTTGGCGTGGTTTTCCTCCCAATCCAGCGATTCAAAAAACCGCGACAGGGCGGCAAGTCCGGTGCTTCGGTTGTGTTTGATGAAGAGTTCGACATAACTCCACCGGAATTGTGACGCAACGGCTTCCGCAGTGCCGGGAAACGTGCGTATCAAAGAGTAATATCCTTCCTGGGCACGTTCAATTTCGCCGAGTTGTTCCAGGCACATCGCTTCAAGAAACGCCGCCTGACGGTACAATTCAAATAATTCGGCGTCATTGCGTTTGACGGTTTCAAAATGTTTGATCGCTTCCCGGAAATGTTGGGTTGCAAGCTTTCGCCAGGCGGCGGTCACGAAGTCTTTTGACGATTGTGAAACTTGCCCTTCGGCAGGCTCCGGCGTCTGAAGCGAAGCCGATGAGTCCGGTAACGGGGTTTCCCGGAGTTGTTGTTCCAATCTGTCCAGAACATCTTTCGGGACGCTCAACTGCGGAGTTTTTTCCAGTTCGTCCGCGTACGAACGAAAAAGCTTGGCCTCCAGCATACGGATTCTTCCTGCGGCCAGTTCGCGCTGGAGAATCATGACGGAATCGGTCAGTGCCGGAATTTCCTGAAAACCCGCCTTAGCGTCATCCAGCCGGTTCAGCCGCAGGTTGAGAAATGTTTTCAGAAGTGTTGCCGCCTGCTTTTCCCGTTCAAAAAACGGTGGGGCGGTCTGGAACCGTTCCAATGCTTCGAGTCCCTTCCCATAATCCGGTTGCGGGGATTGAAAGTAAGCGTTGGCCAGGTACCAATCGATTGTTTTTTTGCGCGGGAACTGTTCTTCCCTCGCAATTTCGAGATTTTCAATCGCTTCCGGGTAATTTCGGCTGTGGTAGAGGGATTTTCCGAGATAAAAATACCCGTCCGCCGCACGGTCGGGCATGAAACCGAGTTCGCGGGATTCCGCAAGAGCGTCGGCGGCATTCCGAAAAAACGGCTTCTTATCCGCCAGCCAGGTACGATCAACCGCTTCGCAAGTTGCAACACCATAGACATACAGAGCTACGGCATGTTTTTCCAACTCATCCCTGGGGGTGTGATTCATCACGCTCGTCGCGAAGGCACGAGCCTGTTCGTAAGCACCGAGGTCAAGTGCCTCAACCGCCATTTCGACCGTGGGACGCCGCATCGCGACAATCACGATTGCCGACCAGATGAACAAACAGAACAACCCTGTTGCCAGCATGACCGATGCCGCAACAGCGAATCGCTTGCGATGCTGTTGAATGGCGTTTCGCAACCGGAGGTGAAGGTCTCCCGGCCCCCAGCCCAAAGCGGGAAGGCCGTCATCCTCATCGTCGTCCTGGAAGCGACGTCTGCCTCCGGTTTTTTCGTCGTCTTTCGGGGGTGCCATGGTGAACCGTCGAAATGATGGGATGAACACCGCAATCCGTATGCGGCGGTGGGTGACGTTGACTGGAAACAAAGCACCAAAAACAGGTGACTTTTACCAAAAATCCCGCTTCGTGTCAATGTGCATTTGTTGACGTGCCAACCGGATAAAATGCAAAAGAGAGGTAAAATCGCACGCCGCATATAACGCAGGGGCATATTGTCAGGCATTGGATTCAAGCGGTTCGATGGGAAGCTGTAAGACAACAGAGCGGTCTCACCCCAAAAAAATCGTATTGAATCAAAAAAAATACGTCGGCAAAATCTCCGAATGATATAACCCGGGTTAGGATATTTGCGTTTGTGTTGCTATAATGGCACATGATTTACCCCCTCACCCTCTCTATGAACCAGCGAGACAAAAATGCCATCTTTTTCCGAACGCCTGGAAGCTGCCATCAAGGCGAAAAAAACGCCGGTGCTGGTCGGTCTTGACCCGCGCTATGATTTGTTGCCCGACGAGTTCAAGTCAATCGGCTGTTCCTGTTGCAATGGAACCCAACACGAAACGGGGGATTACGTCAATCCCGAAAAGGTCGCAACTGCCTTCGGACAGTTCTGCTACCGCATCATTGACATCGTGGCTCCGCTCGTTCCAGCGGTCAAGCCGCAAATGGCGTTTTTCGAGCAATATGGGTCGATGGGCATGTTCGCGCTGGAAAACGTCATTCAATACGCCCGGCGAAAAGGGCTACTCGTCATTCTCGACGGCAAACGCAATGACATCGGCTCGACGGCGGAGGCTTACGCCGACGGGTTGCTCGGCGCGAACTCAAGCGTTTGGGGCGGCGACGCCCTGACCGTCAGTCCCTATCTCGGCGATGACAGTATCGAACCGTTCGCCCAAGTCGCCCGTGAGCGTGATGCCGGGATTTTCGTGCTGGTCAAAACCTCGAACAAAGGCGGTGCCATGCTGCAAGACCTCGTCGTTGACGGCAAACCGGTCTATCACCACGTTGCCGGGTATGTCGAGTCACGGAATGCGTCGGACTTCGCGCCGAACGGTTACGGTAGCATCGGGGCGGTTGTCGGCGCGACCTGGCCGGAACAACTGGCGGAATTGCGTCACTCGATGCCGCACACCTGGTTTCTCGTGCCGGGTTACGGCAGCCAGGGCGGTTCGGCACACGATGTGGCCGGAGCGTTCGACGCCAACGGCTTGGGGGCTTTGGTTAATAATTCGCGCGGCATTATTTTCGCCCACAAAACCGGGCCGTTCGCCGACAAGTTCGACCGGTGGGAAGACGCCGTCCTCGCTGCCACGGAAGACATGATTGCCCGGCTCGCCGCCGACACCCCGGCGGGAAACCTGCGTTTGCGATGAATTTCACCACAAAGATGCGAAGGACCACGAAGGGGTTTTTCAGGTGGGTGACCGATCTCCGAGCGGGTCACGTGCGGTACTCCGCACTTTT
>WRMR01000350.1 GCA_009776995.1 Planctomycetaceae bacterium
AAGCGGATCGCCGTGGTATCCCGATGATTCACTTTTCGACGGACTATGTGTTCGACGGCAGGAAGTGGACGAAGCCTTACACGGAAGACGACCGTCCGAACCCGATCAGTGTTTACGGCTGGAGCAAGCTCGCCGGGGAACAGCGGGTATGCGACATTTGCAACCGGCACTTGATTTTTCGCCTCAGCGGTTTGTATGGAACCCGGCGCAGAAATTTTTTGACCACGATGCTGAAATACCTGGAACAGGGCGAACCGCCGCGAGTCGTTGACGATCAGATCATTTCACCGAACTGGTGCCCGATGGTCGCCGAAGTGGTTGAACATGTTGTGGCAAGGATCGGTAATATCAGACACAACGAATGGGGTGTTTACCATTTAACCGGCTCCGGCAGTACGACGTGGTATGAGTTCGCTCGTTTGATTTTTGAAAAAACGTCACAACTCTGGGACAAACCCTTGATCGTCCCCCAAGCGGTCAGTTCGGACGAATATGACGCGGCAGCCAAACGACCGGCTTATTCCATCATGAACCCGGAAAAATTGACCCGAACATTCGGTGATACATTACCCGACTGGCAAACGCAGTTTTTGCAGTGCATGAACAGCATACAACATTAACCCGACAACCCAGTTAACAAAATCCATTTCACCATTTCTGCGCTCCCCATGCGCGCCGACACAAACAACTCCTAAATTGAAAGGAACCCCAACCATGATGTTTCCACTCATCCGACTCACGTTGCAAGCGTTTTTCAAGCCGTATTCGCTCGGCGACAAAGCGTCCTGCAAGAAGTTTTTGACCAACCTGCTCGCCCTCGTGCAACCGCTGGCGGCACAAACGAAGACCAATCTTGACGACAAGATGCTGGAGCATCTTGAGTACATCCTCAAGACCGACGCGCTCTTTGATTATTTTTACAAGCTGATCGCGGATCAATTTTCGACCAATGCAATCATCTTCGAGGATGTCAATGAAAGCGAAGTGATTGCCCTTGTCGAACAATCGTCACCGGAACCGTTGCCCGAAGCGATCAGTCCGGTTTTGATTTTGTCGCTGGTCACGCAGATCATTTCGCTGATCAACGCCATGAAAAAAGCCAAATTGGATTAACCGGCTTATGTTTCAGTGTTCAGCGGAATGCACAGGATACGAAGACACCACGAAAATCCTTTGAGATTGCAAATCAAGCGTTCGACCTGATGATTCTGCCTAACGACTGAGATTGGAAAGGAATGGAAAATGAACAAAAAACAGTTTCTCGTATTGACGCTCGCCTTTTTGCTTGGCCTTTGCCTGTCGAAACTGGTCACAGCCCAACAAATCGATGGCCCGGAACAGGCACAGGCGGGTACACTGGCAACATTTGAAATCACGCCGCCACAGGTGGCCGACTGGACAATCACGTCCGTGGAAACCACGGAGCGGGTCTTTCAAACCGACACTTCGACCAACCGTTTGTATTTCGCAACACCACAATGTGGTACGTACCACATTGTAGCGGCCATTGTTGTTGACGGCAAGCCCCAGGTACTTGCGAAAACCTTTGTCAACGGGAGCGGTGGAGAGGTCAAACCGTTACCACCCATCCCGCCAACGCCGAATACACCACTTGTCGAATGGGTGAAAACGCAGTTGCCGGTGTTTGTGAAAAGTCAAAACGTGGCGGCTGAACGCCTGTTGGTCGCACAATGTTTTGAGCAGACCGTACAAAAGATCGACAACGAAACGATCAAAACAGCGCAGAACGCCCGGACACAGCTGCAAATCGCGCTGACCATGACGCTGGCCTTCGCTTCGGATACGGCCATTGAAGACTGGCAGCCGTTTCTCACGGCATTAAGCCAGCAGATGGCAAATGATCTTGGCAACAAAGTCAATGACATTGATGCTGTGAAAGGTGTGTTCCAAACAGTGCAATTCGTCTTGAACCAGGATTTTTTCAAGATGAACAAGATTGACCAGGATGATAAATTCCAATCCCTGCAATCCTGTCCATCCTGCCAATCTTATGAAAATCGTGGTTCAGACATCAATCGTGGCTCAGACATCATCCAACAACCCATCTTGCGACCATTTCACCTGTTTCGATAGGAGTAACCATAATGAACACTTACGATTACGATGAACTCATTGACTATGCGAAAGAAGCCTGGCTTCCTGAAAGCAACCCGGACTCCGGCTTTGCCGTCTGGAACGACCTCCAGTATGACAACGAACACGACCAGTGTGAAACGACCACCCAACCGCTCGTCATTTCATGGAACACGTTTGAAAAGCGGGTGGCCGAACAGAAAACACTGCGTGACAAGCTCCGCGATCAGGGTTTTTGTTTCTGGCCGTGGGTGATTGCCAGACATTTTGGTTTTGACTGGCTGGATTTTAACCAGGGCAATCGCGGTTCGTGTGCCGGATGTGCAACGAATCACGCCGTCAATGCCATGTTGCTCACGCACCTTGCCGACGGATACCGGTTCAAGTTCAAGCGGTTCAATCCGTACTGGACGTGGGACTTGGGCAAGCGCGACGCGAACTACCACGGTGAAGGGGCATCGCTTTCGATGATGCTCACCTGTGCCAACAAACGCGGCATGTTCGACGTCGCAAAAGTCGGCACGTATGAGCAGTCACTCAAAACTCCGCCGAAGTATGTGCAAGAGCATTTCGATGATGCGGAAAAATGCCAGATCGGTGCTTGTTACCTCGGTAGCTTTAACGGCAAGGAACTGGCACGTATTGTGTTCGACTGCCTTGCCGCCGGTTATCCGATTGTCTTTGGTAACAGCGTTGCGGTCTCGCAAAAGGTAAATTACACCGGCAACATCAAAACGGCGATCAACAGTGGCAGTTGGATGCATGCCACGGCACGTGTTGCCTACCGCAAGGAACAAAACGGTGCCGAGTACATCGCGCATCAGGGTTCGTGGGGCAAATACTGGGAAGCCGGCAGATACGAACAGGAACCGGCTTCGGTCATTTGGGAGAGTTTCGACACGTTCACGCAAGCGTGCAGTGCGCGGTATGCCGACGCATTCGTCCTCTGTATGGTCGAAGGCGAGATCGTGGAAAACGACGATCACAATATTGCACCGATCAAAATCAAGATATCAGAATTCATGGATCAGGTTTCCGATCATCCTGACACGCGGCATCTGAGTCCTGAATTCCGTCCCCAGGAGCCTTAAAAATGTTCAAACTTTCAATCATTGTCAGCAGTGGCATGGTCAGTGTTTTCAATGTGATATGGGTCCTTCAATGGATACTTGTCGGTGAAATGCCTTCGGATATTGTCACTCAGGTCTCTCAGGAAAACGTGACGAACTTTTTTCGTGAATTCGGTCTGCCGACCGGTTTTGCCATCATTTTCGGCCTAATCTGTGTTGTCGGAGCAATCCGATGGTATCGGGATTTGAAAGCGATGATCGAACTGCGCGAAGAGGAATTGCGGACAAAAGAGAATTACATCAGAGAACTGACAGAAGAGATCAGGAAGCTGACCCGTGACAGTGCAAAATACAAGGCCAAATTTGACGCGATGGCCGATCAGGGAGGGAACAGTGAAACGCTTAAGTAAAGAGGAATGGATTATTTCCAGTATCGTGATGACCTGTGTTTTTTCCATTGTGTTTTTCATGTATTGTTCCTGGATACTCTTTTCCTTGAGCCATTCACTTCCTGAACTGGAACGTGAATTGACGGAAATCAAGGTGGAAACAGAACATATCAAACATGTCGAAGAACAAAATGTCGAGGTGAACCACCGGATACTGGATGCCTTGAAGGAGGCGGAAAAAAGATGAGATTGTCGGCAATGATCGAATTCGATGGAATTTCAAGCGAACATGAAATGAGAGTATTGACGTGAATGAACGGAAACCAGTTACGATGCCGCAAAAAGTCATTCGTTACACACGGGCTTTATCCCGCTGGATCAAGGCGGGACGTCCGGTACGCACTGAAACAGCGATCATCGACATTTTCAGGAATGATTGTTATCCGTGCGTGAGTTATGACAAACGCACTTTGTCATGCCGGCAGTGCGGTTGCCATGTCAATGAATTGACGATTGCCCCGCTCAACAAAATCGCCATGCAAACCGAACATTGTCCTTTAGAAAAATGGTAGGAAAAGAATGATGAAAACAATACTGATTACCGGTGGTGCCGGATTCATTGGAACCAATCTTGTCCGCCATTTGGCCGGACAGGAAACAGAGTTGATTGTCGTTGATCATGTCTGCGAAACATGGAACCGAAAGAATTTCTGTGATCTGGCGGAATATTTGCAAGTCCGAATGTACGCCTTCGACCTTTGCGACCGGACAAGGTTGGCAGTGATTTTTGACAAACATGATCCTGAATGGGTCATGCACCTGGCAGCGGAAAGTCACGTTGACAAGAGCATTGCCTTTCCCGACGCGTTCGTGTCCTCCAACGTCCAGGGGACAATGGCACTCCTTGAAACGGCGATGACGCATTGGAAGCGAAACGGGCAGCCCAACGATTTTCGGTTTCATTACTGTTCGACCGACGAGGTTTACGGCAGCTTAGGCACGGTCGGAGTATTTCACGAAGTCCTGCCGCTCCATCCGAACAATCCCTATTCGGCAACGAAGGCAGCGGGAGAACACCTTGTGACCGCTTGGGCGAATTCCAGTGGCCTGCCCGTGATTATCACGCGCTCGTCGAATAATTACGGCCCATGTCAGGGGCCGGACAAGTTCATTCCGCTGACCATCAGACGTTGCTTGAAAGGTGAACCGGTTCTGATTCACGGAACGGGTCAAAATATACGTGACTGGATTCATGTCGATGACCATGTCCGTGCGATTCACGCGGCATTGGAACGGAGCGAAGTCGGCGAAGTCTATAACATCGGCGGCGGCCCGGATTCCGAGCGGTCCAATCTGGAGATGGCGGAAACGATCTGCGACCTCGTGGATGAAATGCTGGGACATGAAAAACACGCTTCCCGAAACACAATCACTTTCGTGACAGACCGACCGGGAAACGATCTCCGCTATGCGATGGACACGTCGAAATTTTATCATCAAACCGGATGGAAACCGGAGATTTCACTGGAAATCGGATTACGTGACACGGTGCAATGGTACATCGAAAACGGCAATTTCTATTGAATTGGAGAATGATCATGTAATTTCATGATGGACAGATCGACTGCATCGAATGCCGGAAATTGACAAAATACAACGATCATCGCGATCGGCGGACAGAAATTATTCCTCTGGGTGAACTCAATGGGTATTATCTTCGCTATCGGCGATTCAAGTCAGAACGACACCTGACCTGTGTCTCCGTCGAAACCTACCAAAAAGAATTTCGCTCCGGAACTGCCCCACGCAGAATTGGAAATCGGGATTATTTGAACGAAATCACTACTGTCCCATCATAAATCGAACAGCATCAACTGGTTAGGGCTTTGAGTGTTTTGGTAAATGTAATTTTTGTTTTGAAACATCGTAAAAACAGGGGTTTTCTCAAATTGTGTCAAACTGAAAATCTGTAAAATCTGGTGAAGGCTCTGCGTCAGGTCGAGTTCCTTTTTGAG
>WRMR01000351.1 GCA_009776995.1 Planctomycetaceae bacterium
TGCGCCGAACCGACCACGAGCAACGTCATCGTCGCCAGCATCGCGATGATCGTAATGACGATCAACAGCTCAACCAGCGTGAACGCTTTTCTCAAATAGTTGCGGGTCATTGGTTCAACGCTCCTCTCAAAGTGGCCGTATCGGTAAAGTTCACAATGTTATCGTAGTCCTCGTAGGT
The DNA here is from genome assembly GCA_009776995.1 of Planctomycetaceae bacterium. Lineage (GTDB taxonomy): Bacteria > Planctomycetota > Planctomycetia > Pirellulales > Thermoguttaceae > WRMR01. The sequence goes on from WRMR01000351.1 coordinate 179, forward strand.
GATACCGTTTTCGTCGCTCGTGAAAACCGGGGCCGTCGGGTTAGGACTGCGGTCTCCGAAAAGACCGTCCCGGCCAGGATGAATCAACTGGTACTTCTTGGCACCATGCCAGGCGGTCGCGTTTTTCGCATAGGGAACGGCGACACCAAATTCTCCCATATCGCAACCGGCGGGATCATAATCGCCCGACACACTGCTTCGGAAATAAACCACCGGTTTTTTGTCAACAGCAAAACTCATCGCGTTCGTACCGGCGATGGGGAGCAAGTACCGTTCTCCGAAGTCAAACCGCGTTTCGGTCCATTGAGTGCCCTGTACAAGCGGGTTTTCCAAATCGGCATTGAACCCGGCGTAAGACTCATTCACATAAAGCCCTCCGAGCCAAAACGTCAGGGACGCCGCGATGCGTTGATTTTTCTTCTGCTCTCTCTCAGCAGGTCCATCATTATCCGGGTCATCCAGAGGTAAACCTGCTGCGGTGAGGACATCGGCATAGCTGAGGCTTGCCCGTCTCCAACGCGAGTTGACATGCCGCATCACCGCATCCCGGTCGGAGAGCATCGGCGGGTATTCATTGAACTCGTTTTTGTACGCCTCCAGAGCGATTTCCATTTGCGACAGTTGCGATTTGATCGTTGTATTGATAACGATCCCACGCACATACATTGCTCCACCGGCGGCCAAACTCGCCAAAACGCCGATGATTGTGATGACAACAAGCAGTTCCACCAACGTAAAACCGCGATTCTTTTGAGAAAATTGAGCACTCATGTTATTTGAATTATGAATGATGAATGATGAATTATGAACAGTGAATTACGAGTCCATAATTCATCATTCAGAATGATTATCCTGCGGAGGAAAGTTCCGTAATCAGTTTGATCAGCGGCAAAAACAATGCAATCACGATAAAGCCGACCAGGACACCGAGCATCATAATCAAGAGCGGTTCCAACATCGACATCAAACTTTCGGTCAGCGTTTGGACCTCGTCGTCGAATGTGTCGGCGACTTTGTAAAGCATTACGTCCAATTCGCCTGTTTCTTCACCCACGTCAACCATGTTGACGACCATGTCATCCAAAATCCGGCCTCGCAATTTCGTCATGTAAATCAACGCCCCGATAATCGGGATGAAGAAGAAAAAGTACAACAACGCCCCGAAATGAAAACCCGGAGTGGAGTGTGCCTTCATCGGGTTCGCAATGGTGTCCCCGTCGCGAATCGCCTCAAGCACCCGCTGATACATCTGTTCGAACACCGCATTGTTGCTCGTCTCTTTGGTAATATGTAACGCCTCAAGGATCGGCACACCGCTTGTTACCAGCGTTCCGAGCGTCCGGGTGGTTCGCGCAACGGTCGTCTTTTCGAACAATTGACCGAAAATCGGAATTTTGAGCAGGAACAAATGCCATCCAAACCGCCCGAACGAAAAACTGGTCGTCAGTTTAATCATCAACCAGATGGAAAACGGGATCAACGGAAACAGGAACCAGTATTCCATGCACAACCGCGATCCGGTCATAAGAACCTGCGTCATAATCGGCAGCGTCGTTTCGAAGCTGTCGAAAATTTCTTGGAATTTCGGGATAATGAAGACCATAATGAACGTCAAAATCGCAATGGCGAAGAAAACAACCGCAATCGGGTAGGTCATCGCCGATTTGATCTTGCGTTTGAGTTGTTCGGTCCGTTCCAAAAATTCGGCAAGACGCTGGAGAATGGTTTCCAGGGCCCCCCCCGCCTCGCCGGCTTTAATCATATTGACATAGAGCCGGTTGAAGCATTTCGGCGTTTTGGACATCGCCTCGGAGAGACTGGCACCGCTTTCGATTTCCTGACAGACATCGATCAGGGAGTTTCTCAGTGCGCCCGGCTTGGATTGAACCATCAGGATATTCAGGCTGCGCAGAATTGGCAAACCGGCGTCCTGAAGGATCGAAAGCTGCCGCGTAAACGTTGTCAACTGTTTTGAACCGACTCGACCGAAAGAAAAGGTCTTGCCGTCGTTTTTCTTGTCCGCTTTCTTGACCTTGCGGTCCTTGTGCGGAGCGATCTTGGTGACAATATAACCCATCTGACGTATCGTCTGCTGGGCTTCGTCCTCCGTCGCGGCATCAATGATGTCCTTGATTTCCTTCCCGGTCGCGTCAATCGCTTCAAATTTAAACTGAGGCATGGTTCGATAAATGAAAAATGAAAAATGAAAAATGAAAAATAGGAAGTGAGAAATGAAAAAGGCAAACCCGCCGCACTCTGTACGGCATTACTTTTCATTTTTCATTTTTTATTTTTCATTTTATTCCACCACTGTTTCGCGTACAACTTCGTCAATCGTTGAAATCCCGTGATAAATTTTGTCCAAACCGGCGTCGCGCAGGGTCAACATGCCGTTACGCTGGGCGGCGGTTCGCAGGTCAGCGGCGGAATTGTTGTTGTTGATCAAATCGCGTATCTCGTCGTTGATCACCATAAACTCGTGAATCGCCGTGCGTCCCTTGTAACCGGTGTTATTACAGACCACGCAACCTCTGCCGCGATAAAATGCCTTGTCGGCAACCTCTTGTTGCGTCAGCTGCAACTCATACAACTGCTCCGGCGGCGGTGCGTATTTTTCTTTGCAGTCAACGCAAATTTTCCGCACCAACCGCTGTGCGAGAATCGCCTCCAGGGTTGCCGTAATCAAAAAGGACGGAATCCCCATGTCTTTGAGCCGCGTTACCGTCGTCGGGGCGTCGTTGGTGTGAAGCGTGCTAAACACCAAGTGCCCGGTGAGCGATGCCTGCACCGCGATTTCCGCCGTTTCCTGGTCCCGAATCTCGCCGACAAGAATCTTGTCCGGGTCCTGCCGCAAAATCGAACGCAAACATTGCGCAAACGTGTTCCCGATATCGGCATCAATCGGCATCTGGATAATACCGTCAATATCATATTCAACCGGGTCTTCGGTTGTCATCAGTTTGTCCGTAATCACGTTCAGTTCCGAAAGTGCCGCATAAAGCGTCGTTGTCTTGCCGGAACCGGTTGGACCGGTGACTAAAACGATACCATTCGGACGCTCGATGACCTTTCGAAAATGTTTCAGTACGAACGGGTCCATGCCAACATTGTCGAGGTTCAACATAACAACCGACTTGTCGAGAATCCGGCAAACGACGCTTTCACCGAACATCGTCGGGAGCACCGAAACGCGGAAATCAATCGGGTGTCCGCCAACGGTCATGCGGATACGCCCGTCCTGCGGCAAACGCCGTTCGGCAATGTCCAGGTTCGACATGACCTTGATTCTTGTTGTGATCGCCGACGCCAAATGCCGCGGGGGAGGCACCATTTCGTAAAGTGTGCCGTCCGCTTTGATTCGGATTTTGAACTCTTCCTCGAATGGTTCAAAGTGCAGGTCGCTCGCGTGATCCTTGATTCCGAGCAGGAAGACCATGTTAAGCAGTTTTCGGACCGGGGCACTTTCGCTGAGGGCTTCAACGCTTGCCAGGTCGATGGTGTCCCCTTCGAGCAAACTGGCGGCTACGGCCAATTCCTTATCAGTTTCCATGTCACGGATAAGCGTTTCAACGCTTTCCGTGTCGGACGCATAATACCGGGACAACGCACCGGCGACATCGCGAGGCGTTGTTACAACCGCCCGGATTTGGTAGCCGAGAAAATTCCGCAATTCGTCGAGAACGATCAGGTTTTGCGGTTCACACATTGCCACGGTCAATATCTCGTTTTTGAAACTGACCGGGACGACCTTGTAAAGCTGTGCCATTGGTTCCGTCAAATGCGACAAAACCTCCGGCGGAATCGTAATGTCTGCAAGACTGATGACCTGGAGACCAAGCTGTTCGGCCAAGGCGACGGACAGTTGATCGTCGTTGAGCAAACCGATTCCGATCGCAACTTGCCCAATCATCTCGCTGGGCCGCGTATGATGCTCTTCCAGGAGCATCTCGAGTTGCTCTTCATCGATATAACCGAGATCGACGAGAACCTGTCCTAATTTACGTGCAGGCATTTTTTTGAATTATGAATTAGGAATTGTGAATTTTTCTATCCTCTCTCCTCTACTTTTTCTTTTTGTCATCTTCTTCCTCTTCGTCTTCCAGAACGGCACCGGACTCCCAGCGGATCATCTTTTGGATGAGCATGTCGGGAAGGTTGGCTTTGCCAAGGGCATCTTCTTTATTGATGGTTCCTTCTTTGTACAAACGGAACAGATGGTCGTCCAAAAGCTGCATACCGAGCTTGTGACCGGTTTGAATCGAGGACGTAATACGAAATGTCTTGTTTTCACGAATCAGGTTCGCAATCGCGGAAGTTACAACGAGCATTTCGTAGGCGGCGACCCGACCACCCTGGATTCTCGGCAAAAGCTGTTGCGAAAGAACCCCGATCACGGCGGTCGAAAGCTGCGTTCGAATCTGCTCCTGTTGATTCGTCGGAAACACGTCAATAATACGGTTGATTGTACCGGCGGCACCGGTCGTGTGCAATGTTCCGAAGACGATGTGACCGGTTTCCGCTGCGGTAATCGCCGCCTCGATGGTTTCCAAGTCCCGCATTTCCCCGACGAGGATCACGTCCGGGTCTTGACGCAAGGCACGCCGAATCGCTTCGGAGAACGACGGCACATCCACGCCGACTTCGCGTTGGTTGATCGTCGATTTCTTGTGATAATGGTAAAACTCAATCGGATCCTCAATCGTAATGATATGATGGTCGATGCTTTGATTCAAATGATCGACACAAGCGGCAAGAGTCGTCGATTTTCCCGAACCGGTCGGACCGGTCACAAGAATGAGACCGCGAGACTTGAAAATCAAATCTTTCATCACCGGCGGGGTGTTCAATTCCTCCATGCTAAGCAGTCTGGTCGGAATTTGCCGGAGCACCATACCGGTATTTCCCCGCTGCTTGAAAATGGAAACGCGAAATCGGGCTTTATCGCCGAAGGCAAAACCGAAGTCAGAGGTTCCGACCTGTTGTAACTCCTGCTGACAGCGTTCCGGCGCGATACTTTTCATCAACGAAGTGGTATCTTCCGGTTGGAGAACTTTGGTTTCCAATTTGACCAACCGCCCATGCAGACGCAACACCGGCGGTTGCCCAACGGCAATATGCAAGTCACTTGCCCCCTGAACCACGACGGTTTCGAGCAACTTGTCGATGAGAATCGTACCCATTTATGTAAACAATAGCAAAATTCTAGCAGACACTCCGCTTTTTAGCTGACAATCCACATTTTCAAGGATTAAACACGCACTTCAAAAAACCAAGTGTCTTGTTCGTTTTGGCATCTCGACACACGAAACCCGGTTTTCTATAATGTATTATAGCAAACAAACGGTAAAAAGCAAGTCTTTTTATCGAAATTTTCAA
>WRMR01000352.1 GCA_009776995.1 Planctomycetaceae bacterium
TCCATCCGGGCGAACATCCAGGACTATAAAAGGCTGTTGACTTACTTGAAAAACATCGGCGTCCGGATGATATTTGACGCCTCGCTGGGGGCCGACATCTGTGTTTGGGCCCACATCAAGCATATTGAAAAAAACGGCTTGACCTCTTTGATCGCCCAGCCGTGTCCGGCGATCGTTTCCTACTGCAAAATCTACCGGCGCGACCTTCTGGACAAACTGTCGCCCATCCACAGCCCGATGGCCTGTACCGCAATCTATATGAAAGATTATCAAGGAATCCGTAACAGGATTGCCGCCTTGTCCCCCTGCATTGCCAAATCGGATGAATTCGATGAGACAAAGTTGGTGCAGTACAACGTCACTTTTCGGGCGTTGCAACGGTATCTGGAGGATAACAATGTGGAACTTCCGCCGGAAGAGACGGAGTTTGACCATGAAGAAAGCGGATTAGGCTTCCTTTTCCCCATGCCCGGCGGACTGAAGGAAAATATTGAGTTTTACTTTGGAAAAATGATTAACGTTTCCAAAGCGGAAGGCACTCATGCTTTTGATAAGTTGGGAATTTATGCCGAAACACCTGCGGAATACCTGCCGGTGATCTTTGACGTGTTGAGTTGCGACGACGGCTGTAACGTCGGTTCTGCGGTTGCTCGCAAACGCAACATCTTTGAAATTGACGCCATGATGAATAAAAAAAGGAACGCGGCAACGGACGACCACAGGCGGGAATACCTCAACTCCCTGCACCGGATTTATGATCAAAAACTGGAACTGCCGCATTTCCTGCGGGAATATCGTACGCCTGAAGAAGCTTACCCGGAAATCACGGAAAAGGAGATTGAGAATGCCTTTGAACTGCTGGGAAAAACCAATGACGAAAAACAGCATGTCGATTGTGGAGCCTGTGGTTCCGAAACGTGTCATACCATGGCAAGAAGAATCGCTCTGGGCGTCAACATCCCGATCAACTGCATCGCCAAGACCATGGAAGATGCGAAAAATGAACGCGAGGAAAATTTGGCCGCCCGTGAAAAATTCGCTTTTCTGGAAAAGATGCGTGAAGCGGAGGAACGTACGCGAATCATGCTCGACACGACTCCTCTTGGCGCACAATTCTGGGATAAAAACTTAAATGTGATCGACTGCAACCAGGAAACGCTCCGGCTTTTTAATGTGCCGGACAAACAGAAATACCTGGAAAATTTTTACGAATGTTTCCCGGAATATCAGCCCGACGGGAGTTTGTCGAAGGAAAAAAGCATTGAAATTATCCAAAAAGTGTTTCAAGACGGATACCTGCGTCTTGAATGGATGTGCCAGACGTTGGACGGCACGCCCATTCCGGCGGAAGTGACTTTGGTTCGCGTGGATTATCGCGGGGAACCTCTCGTTGCCGCCTATACCAGAGATTTGCGGGAACACAAACAGATGATGCGGGAAGTCGATGCCGCCGTTGCACAACTCCAAGCGGCGAATCAAGCCCTCAAATCGGCCCAACTGACTATGGCCACCATGTTTGAGGCAAACCCCCATATCAACATCCTGTTTAACAGCAACTTGGAAGTGATTGACTGCAATCCCGCCGCAGTACAGTTTACGGGGTTCGAATCAAAAGAAGAGTTCCTTGCCGGGTTTGTAGAACGAATCGGCAAAAACACACAGGAATTCCAGTCGGAAGAAGAGTCTTTTCATGCAATACACAAACGTCTTTCGACGGCCGCCGACAAAGGATACCTCCGATTTGAAACAGAAATCCTCCTCGGCGGCATGAAACGGAGTATGAATGTAGTACTCAAAAGAATTCCCTACGAAGACAGCTTTGCCATTGTCGCTTATGTCTTCGACACGACCGACATTCGTGAGCGGGAAAGGGAACTTGTTCAAGTACGCGAAGTGAACGAACTTCAGTTGACCAAATTAAATCTGGTGGTTCAAGCCACGAAAATCGGTTTATGGGAAATGGAGATCGTGAACGATGACCTGACCAATCCGGCAAACGTTTTTCTGTGGTCGGACGAATTCAGGCACATGTTGGGATTCACGGACGAAACCGATTTTCCCAATGTGCTCGGCAGTTGGAGTGAGCGTCTGCATCCTGAGGACAAGGAAACAACTCTGGAGCATGCCGTGAAACATTTGATGGACAAAACCGGCAAAACTCCTTACGACAAAGAATATCGGTTACTGAAAAAAAACGGGGAGTATGGGCATTTCCGCGCTTACGGCGGAACCGCCCGCGACAAACATGGAAACGCCCTGCGTATCGCAGGGGCGTTAATGGACATCACGGAAACGAAAAACACCCTGATTAATAACGAACTTCAATTAACCAAATTAAATTTGGCGGTTCAAGCCGCAAAAATCGGTTTGTGGGAAATGACGGTCGTCCAGGACGATCCGGTCAATCCGGGGAATGCCTTTCTGTGGTCGGACGAATTCAGGCAGTTGCTGGGTTTCTCCAACGAGACGGATTTTCCCAACGTACTCCATAGTTGGAGTGACCGGCTCCACCCGGAAGAGAAGGAGAGAACCCTTGACGGCTTTAGAAAACATCTGCTTGACCTCACCGGAAAAACCCCCTACGATGTGGAATACCGGCTTTTAAAGAAAAACGGCGAATACGCCTATTACCGGGCTTCCGGCGAAACCATTCGCGATGCGGACGGAAATGCCCTTCGCGTTGCCGGTGCGTTGATGGACATCACCGAAGCGAAAAAGATGACGGAAGCCTTGAATAGGGCTGTGGATGAATCGCGAAGAACCATCGATGTTATGGCCAATGTGCTCAACAACTCCGATGGAATGATTTACGTCTCCGATAAGGAGACCGGTGAAATCCTGTTTGTCAACGATTCTCTGAAGCGGCATTTCGGAATTGGGGATGAAGTGATCGGGCAGCACTGCTACCAAGTTTTTCAGAACGGCAAAGAGGGAAAGTGTGAAGAGTGCCCGTGCCATCAACTTGACAACGAACCGGACAAGGTGCTGGTCTGGGAAGAACGCAACTCATTAACAAAACGATATTATCGAAATACCGACCGGTATATCGACTGGCACGACGGACAAAAAGTTCACATCCAGCACCGCGTGGACTTAACCGATATTAAGGAGATGTCCGTTCAGTTGGAAGTGGCACTTGAACAAGCCAATGTGGCGGGAAATGAACTGATGCTTCAAAAAGCCACCCTTCAAACGATCATCGACTCCATTCCCGACCTTGTGTTTTGCAAGGATATGGATTTCAGGTACACACTGCTCAACACGGCCTGTATCGATTACTTAAATATCGATGTCGGTGACATTCTCGGGAAAAACGATTACGAACTCAACTTTCCCCGTGAAGTGGCGGAGAAACTGCTTGCCGCAGATCAAAAGATATTCGCCGGTGAACAAAGGGTTGTGGATAACGATTGGATCCCCTCTTTTGACGGCGAAGCGAGGTATCTTGAAACAACCAAAGCACCGCTTTTGCAGGACAAGGCCATCGTTGGTCTTGTAGGTGTCTCACGCGATATCACCGAAAGAATGCAAATGGAAAAAATGCTGGAAGCGGCACTGGCACAGGCGGAGGCCGCCAACAAGGCAAAAACCGAATTTCTCAGCAAAATGAGCCATGAAATTCGGACGCCCATGAACGCCATTTTGGGAATTACGGAAATCCAATTACGGAATGAATCGCTTGCACCGGAGACGAAGGAGGCACTGGACAAAGTTTACAGCGCAGGCGATTTGTTGCTCGGTATTATCAACGATGTGCTGGATTTGTCAAAAATTGAAGCCGGTAAATTGGAACTGGCACCCGAAAAATACGACGTTGCAAGTTTGGTCAACGATGTCGTAACGCTTAATATGATGCGTATCGGCAGCAAGGAGATTGAGTTCCATCTTGCCGTGGACGAAAACGTGCCGGCAACGTTGTTCGGTGATGAACTGCGTATCAAGCAAGTTTTGAATAACATCCTTTCCAATGCAATCAAATACACCGTCAAAGGGGCCGTTGAACTGACGGTTTTTGTTGAGACAAAAAATGGGGATGATGTCACGCTGATCTTCGAAGTCCGGGACACCGGTTTGGGAATGACCGAAGAACAGGTCAGCCAAATGTTCGAAGCCTATACCCGGTTTAATATGAAAGCGAATCGTGCCACCGAAGGGACGGGGTTAGGCATGAACATTACGCGAAATCTGGTGCAACTGATGAACGGGGGGATTTTTGTCAAAAGCAAATTGAATCAGGGATCGGTATTCACCATACGATTGCCGCAACAAAAAATCGGTCTGAGCATATTGGGACAGGAACTGGTCGAAAACCTGCGGAATTTTCGCACAACCGGCATCAAGCAAATCAAAAGGGCACAGGTGGTGTTCGAACAAATGCCCGGCGGCCGCGTTCTGGTGGTGGACGACGTGGAGTCAAATTTGTATGTTGCCACGGGACTGCTGACCCCTTATGGTTTGTCGATTGATACCGTCACAAGCGGTTATGCGGCGATTGATAAAATCAAGAAGGGGCATAAGTACGACATTATATTTATGGATCACATGATGCCGGAAATGGACGGCATTGAAGCCACACAGATCATCCGCAGCATGGGGTATGACCATCCTGTTGTCGCCCTGACCGCCAATGCGCTGGCGGGACAGTCGAATACGTTTCTTGAAAATGGTTTTGACGATTTTGTTTCCAAACCGGTTGATGTCCGCCAGTTGAATGCCGTATTGAAAAAGTTTGTAAGAGACAAACAAATGCACAAGACCACCGGTGCAACGAAATGGAAAACGGATGGGGAAGAAAAACAAGCCTCTGAAACGGTCGTTGACCCGCAACTGGCCGAATTTTTCGTGCGGGACGCAACCAAATCAATCGCCATATTGAACGGGGTCCAGGAAAAACAGGGCTTTTGCGATGAAAAAGACCTGCGTATGTATACCATTCATGCACATGGAATAAAAACCGCGCTTGCCAATATCGGAAAAATGGAACTCGCCGCTCTTGCAAATGAATTGGAAACGGCGGGCCGGGCAAGGGATACCGAAGTCCTGTTCTCGAAAACCCCAGTGTTTCTTGGCTCGTTGCGGACACTGGTGGAAGAACTCACGCCAAAAGCAGAAACAGAAGACGCCGAAATGACTCAGGAAGACCTGGCGTATTTGCGGGAAAGTCTGCTTGCCATTCAAACGGCCTGTGAAAGTTACGATGAAAAAACGGCGGATGATCGAATCGTGAAGTTAAGAGAAAAAGCATGGAACGCACCGGCCAAAAAACTGCTCGATACCATCGCCAAGTCCTTGTTGCACAGCGATTTCGAGGAAATTGTGGAGATGGTGAGTGAGTTTCTGGAGAATTAGAGTGCCGTTCAAAACCTTGTTTTCATCAAAATTTCATTAACGTATACCCTACAACGTCAATGAGCTGGCTTTTTCCTTGTGCCCGATTAGTATTGACAGAACTCGCGAAATTTGGCATGATTCGTTTCTGCCCTGTAGGCGTTGGTTTTCAAAGGACTTAGCCTTGGAGAAACGATCATGGACGACCTCGATA
>WRMR01000353.1 GCA_009776995.1 Planctomycetaceae bacterium
TCACGCGACGATTGGCCGATTATGAGTCACTTTTCATTGATGACCGTCGCATCGGTGGCTGGCAGGGGATTTTGCGTCGCCGTACAGATTTCATCAGTGCGTGTTGCTGTATGCACATTTGGGAAATGCTGTCCTGTCGCGGAGGAGCAGGAAAAGCTGAACGAATCGTTCAATATGACAAGTTTTGGTTGAATCCGTGATGTGATTTCAGGTGCAACAATGTTTACAGCATCATCACAGATGATTAATTACTATGCAACAAATATATAGAATAAATAAAATAAAAAAACTAAATAATTAAAGAAAACAATGATTTTTTCGTTGTTTACGGACGATAGAGAGATTAAAGTCTAGTAATCGGAAGTACGATCATTTTTCTTTTATCAAGAGTCCAATAGGCTTCGTGCCGACACAGAATCAAGAGAGAAAGAAAGCACGAAGACACTGTGAATTGCCGATCAACATTGGCAACAGAAATATTTCAAACAGCATCAATGATGTTTGAAGCAAGCGGAAACCATACCACGCAATAGGAAGTACAAGACGTGAGCCAGGATACAAACATGCTTGCCCTGATTAAGGGGTCGGAACGTTATGTTTTTCTTTATACCGAGTCGAACCGGGCGGAAACACTTCGCACACTGGGACGTTTTGCTTCCAACCCGGAACTGAGTTTCAGTTGGTATGACGCTGCGGTTCTCAGCCAAAAAATCCGCCAGGAAAGCATCAAGACCACACAGTGCGAAGGCATTTCTCACAAGCAGCAGACTGTTTCAAGACGTTACAACCTGCCGATTTCCGGTGAAAAAGACTTCTTTTAAGGAGCCACACAACCATATCGTGAAGATTTCAATCAGAGCCGTAAAGTCATCAAGCGGAATGACCGTTCCGTGACCGTCGCGGCTCTGATGGATGGACTTTTCTCACACCGTGGCACATCGTGTACCGAAAACCAGACAGTCCATCTCAGTGTTCCGGTGCATCCGAGTGGAAAAACTCACCTGTGTTTTCACATGGACGGTGTTGACTCCGGTATTGGGTAATGCGCTGTGACAAGGGCGTGATGCGGCTCCGACCTGCCGTGGAAGTGGTCAAAAAAGATACTTTCCCCGTTGGTTTCATCGTCATAGAAATCATCGTAGGAGCAAACATAGCCCGGCAACAGTGACCGTTCTTTTTCCTCCTCATACGCTATAGTCACCGCATCCTGAATCATTTCACGACAATCGGTATTGATCGGGTGTGCGATGTCGGCATAGAGTTTGAGTTTCTCCATCCCGAATCGGCGGTGGTACGTAAGATCAAAACGGTAGCCGCACTGATTGCAATAGTTGGCCTTGACATGATTCTTGACCCGGCATTTGGGACAATGCACCGTCAATTTCCGGCTTGGCATCGCGACAAACAGCCCATGGCTGCCTTCAATGATTTTCAAGTCCCGGATGACGAAACAATGGTCGAAAGTGACGCAACAAAACGCCTTGAGGCGTTCGGTCGGGTCGTCCATTAATTTAATTCTTACATCAGTGATTTTCATCTTGGGTTTCCTCCTTTTGGTATTTCCGGTTGCTCAATTTGCGGTTGTCACGGAACACGCGACAAAAATATCTCCCATGTTTGTTCGGTTCAATTGTGAAGCCAGTTGACGTGCCTGCATTTCGTTTCGGCAAAGGGCAAAACAGGCTGTGCCGCTGCCGGTCATCTGGTGAGCCGGGCAATCGAGTTTCTCAAACAGTTCGCGAATTTGTCCGATTTTCGGACAAAGCTGTTGTGCCGTCATTTCAAGCCGATTGAACATCCCCCAAGCGATTTCCTGATGGTCACCGCTCTGTAATCCCCGGAGAAGTCGTTCCGGGGACCGGCGATCCGGGATGTGATCGGCGGAACAAGCCTGAAAAACGTCAGCAGTTGAAATGCCTTCCGGCGGTTTGACGATGACAAAATCCAGTCTGGGGACAACTCCTACCGACTTGACCAGCTCACCGCGACCATAACCGAGCGACGGTCCATCAATGAAAAATAACGGAACATCGCTCCCCAGTTGCGAACCGAGAGAAATCATTTCATCTTGCGAAAGCGGCAGGTTCCACGCCTGGCAGGCCAGCCGGATTGCCGTGGCGGCGTCGCTTGAGCCACCGCCCATTCCCGCCTGGATCGGAATTCGTTTGACCAGCCGGATGCGACAGCCGCTTTTGACGCCGTAACGTTCCCGGACAAGTTCAACCGCCTTGACGACAAGATTTTCCGATCCGGTCGGAACGTCACAAAGGTTCTGATTGTTGTCTTCCCTTTCGCAGGTGAATGCGATTTCAGGGAACTCCTGCGGCTCGAAAAAAAGAGTATCAAACACATTGACCGGGCAACACAACGAACAAACGTCGTGATAACCGTCCGGCCGTTGACCGTGGATTTCAAAAAACAGATTCAGTTTCGCCGGTGCGTGGCCGACCAAACAGGGGGATGACTTGTCGGCTGTCATGTCAATTTCTGTTTCATTACCTTAGGTATCTGGTGTCAATGTGGTGATTCTTGAATAGTTGATACATTTTCAACAGTTATGTTGAAAAAGAATAAAGGACTTTTGAAATTGCGCTATTTCAAATGATATGCAGGTGTAAAATAAGCTCCTTTGCATAAAATAATCGGCTGCCAAAACAGGTTTGTTCACAAAATTATACCGAACGCTCGATAAAATAGCACAGAGAATGTTTCCTGTCAATAGCTTTTTCCACTTCTTGTTTGGAAAATAAAATAAAAGTAAAAATTTTCGGATTTTTTAAAAAAGCTACATTTATTTTCATAAAAAAAACCTGTTCACAATGTTTTCTCACGGAAAATTTAAAAATTGCAGAAAGAAAATAACATCATAGTATAGCATTGATTGTAGCATTCCCGAACGATTTATGTCAATGCGGAACAGGATACTTTTGTCCAGTATTATTTTTCTGGTTGGTTTCACGATCAGCGAGTAGCTAATACAGAGATATATTGATCACAATCCAATCGCCAATCAGTAAACCGTGAATGATTTGGTGACAACGAGAAGAGTTTTTTGACATTTTGTGGCAATTTTTGTCGCATCAACCTTTGAATTTGGACGGTTCGGATTACAATAGCTATAGATAATTTTTTCACGACTCGCTGTAGTACGCATAAGTGTATGCACAGAGAGGTTTTTTGTTACCCGCCGCTTAACCGTTGACCGATGTTGCAACACCGCCATAACAAACCGCAATTGCCGCCGACGCTTTCGTCCGTCTATGGCATGATTGATGCGGAAATGAAAAGAGTTGACGATATTCTCCGAGAATCGCTGTCCGACGGTGTGCCATTCGTCAACGAAGTGTCGCAGTATGCGTTTCAGCTTGGCGGCAAACGGTTGAGACCGGTCATCACGCTCGTCAGTTACCGTGCGGCCCGTCAGCCGGGGGATGAGTTGAACTCTCCGTGGAAGCTGTTGCTTGTTGCTACGGCCATTGAGATGATTCACACGGCAACATTGATCCATGACGACATTCTTGACGGGGCACTGATCCGGCGGCATCTTCCGACGATGCACACGCGCTGGGACGCCGGGGTCAGTGTCATGGCCGGTGACGCCATTTTTACGAAGGCTCTCGACCTGGTCACGCAACTCGACGAAATCGAACCCTACCGCATTCTTGCAGGGGCTTGTCACAAAACATGTTACGGCGAGCTTCGCCAGATGGGAACCCGAAACCGCTTTGACCTGTCCGTGGACGATTACCTTGAAATCGTGGCTGCAAAAACCGCGTCCCTCATCGAGTGCAGTAGCCAAATGGGGGCATGGTACGCCGGTGCCGAGACGGAAATAATCGAGCAGTTTCGCCTGTTCGGACGGGAAATCGGGATTGCGTTTCAAATCATTGACGATGTTCTGGACTTGGTCGGCGACGAAAACACGATGGGCAAGACGCTCGGCACGGACATTTTGCACAAAAAACAGACATTGCCGGTTCTCATGTTTTTTGATACGTTGCAAGAGGATGTCCGGCGTGAAACGATTCAGCAGTGTTCCCAAGAGGACGCGGACGAAATCTTTGTACAGAATCTCATTGCACAAATTCAGGCGTCGGGAGCGGTCGAGGCGGCAATCGTGTACGCTGACAGCTTGGTGAGCTCGGCAGTGGAACGAATCCAACGCTTTGCCGATACCAACCCGCGAAGCCGGGAATCGCAAGAGGCCATTGACGCACTCGGCACTATTGCGGCTTTCATCGTCAAACGGGAGAAATAAGGTTGTTTTGTTCGCAACAAAAAGATAAAAAAGAGGTTTGGCAGGGTGAGACCGACTTTGGGACCAAGTCAAACTGATTGATTCGTGACGCGGCCAAGATGTCTTTGCCAAGTCCAAGTTGCATCAAATTCTTGCCGCCACGACTTTGACGCAAAATTTGGGCAAGGTTTTCCGGGTGAATCGGCTCGGTACCGATTCGTTTTGCCACCGGGAAACTCGTGTTCCACTGTTCTTTTGCCGCCACAGCGTAAGTGTTGAGGGCATAACATCCTCCCGACAGCCGCATCAGCCGTTCGGTCAGCATTCCGGCCAACAGCATGTCTTCTTCGGTGTATCGGCGATCTGTGCCGGCACATAAAATTAGGATTTTCGGACAATCCAACAGGTATTTGGCCACGGCGTCAGCGTTGTTAAAACAGGCAAGACAGATTGCATCTGCGTCAAGCAGCCGGAACATCGCCCGGGTTCCGTTGGTTGTGCTGAATACCAGCGTTTTGCCGCCAACCTGTCCGGACGTATAATCTTCCGGCGAATTGCCCAAGTCGAACCCTTCGATTGGCAGGCCGTTGCGCTCGCCGCCGAGCAACACTGGCTGACCGGGCGGCCGCATTTGCAGTGTTTCCCGCATGTTGAAAGCGTCTTCGGTGGCCAGGCAGGGAATCACCCGAGTGACCCCGGCGGCCATGGCAGAGGTGATGGTTGTTGTTGCCCGCAAGACGTCAATGACCACCGCAACCGTCCCGCGAAGGGATTGTGAGGTTGACACATCATCCAGCATCATTTCCGGAACAGGAAAAACGCTTAATATTCGATCGGGCATAGACATTCTCTCATCGCCAACAAAAGCCTAATCGTACCATCGTTTTGACGATCCGCCAAGAGCAATGCGGCGTGATATTCGATTTGTAGTTTTATATGGATGTCTTGTCTCGGCTTATCCTGTTGGTTATAATGACTCAAGTGGTACGTTGATTGCTCAAAAAAACGTAACCGTTCACGGGCGATGAGCTTCCCAGAGGCGGAACGACAGTTCCATTTTAGTGGTCAATGGTCCGGCAGTAAAGACGGCGGGGCGAGGTCGTGGAGAAAACTGAAGATCGCATCACGAAGGAAGGTCATCACGTTTCGTCCCTGTTTTCGGCAAGTGGCAACCGTTGTCCAGAAGCGTTCATGCCATTCGTTGCCCATATCGCTTCGCGTGCCTTGCGTCACGATTCGGTCCATGATCAGCGTGCGGATGTTTTGTTCGGCCTCGTTGTTCGTC
>WRMR01000354.1 GCA_009776995.1 Planctomycetaceae bacterium
CCGCTCCCGACTGCCCATGACCCGCCAACAGGAATGAAGCCGGCGAAATCGCGAGTCGCTTGTTCGTGATCGGGATGCCGTACTTGGCCGAGGTCTTGTCGCACATTTCGACCAGCCGCCGGGCGCGGTCGGTGATCTTGTGGAAAACCTTTTTGCATAAGTGATCGACGCTCGGAGCGGCACAATCATTGATGTTGAGAGCCAGTGTGACCGCACGTACATCCAGATGTTCTGAATGCAACATGCGAATGGTTGACATGATTTCGTCGGTATGCAGCATGGTCAAGTATATCAGTGAAAAAGGGTTATGTCGGGATGAGATGCGCGGCAGGATGAAATTGCGGGGGCTACGACATGACCACTCAGCCATTAATCCAGTGCAATATTTTACCTTGTCTGATCTTTCCGGCCATTGTCCCCAGCAGGAACATGGCCAGTGTGGCCCACGCAACAAAGCTGATCGCCGCTCCAAGCCGGAACGAAAGCGGATCATAGACGAAAGTGATTTCCCACTCCCCTTCCGGCAACGGCACACCGCGCATCACACGATTGGTTCGCAAAATCGGGACACGGTAGGCGGACGAAAGGATGTGTGATGGGGTTTCTTCGGAAACAGGACACACTTCCGCCCGCCAGTTGGCGTCGTACTGTTCGGACAGGATCAGCAAGCCTGGTCGATGCATGACGGCGCGCACGACCACTTTTTGCGGCTCGTAAGACACCAGTTCCGTTGCGCCCACCGGGCGTCGCGATTCAAAATCGGGAGGCGCATTGCGACGCGGGAGTTCCCCCATGGCGGCAATTCGTGTAAAAGCCCGGGCAAAGCGTGTGGGAAGGTGAGCAAAATGTTCATTCTTCCATTCGACGACCGGGATGCCAGATTGCTGGTTGTGAACCAATATCCGATAACTTTTCGCAAAATACTGTTCCCGCGAAGAAAACCGGAGCGGTTGTTCCAGGTGAATCCGGTCGGCAACCGTGATACGCGGTGCCGCATTCAGAGGCCAATAGTTGACTTCGTAGGGCAAAAGCTGCGTGATGCTTTTTTGGTTTTTCCCCCACTGGTACAACTGCCCGGTTTCGCTTTGACGCAGTTCGTTTTCCGCCAAAGCCTCTTCGCCGTCATGGTCGTTGGCAGGCAATGCCAGACGATGGCTTTCCGCTTCTTCCCGTGCCGCCTGGTCGAGCAATTCGATGGGATCGGTCCATCGGGGATCGTTGAGCTGTTTTTCCGAAATGTAGTCTTCTTGTTTTCGATAGGCCGGAACGATCATGGATGAATTACCGAGCGATTCCAGGTATTCGGACAAGGAAAACCGGTCGTTGCGCTGCCTTGGGTCGGGGTGTAACCAGGCGTCTCGCAAAATTTGTGAAACGGTATAATAATCCGCCGTGACGATGGTGCCTCTGACATCGGTGACGGCAATGTGTTGCGCGAGCGGATATCGCGGAGAAAGCGAAGCCCGTTCCCAGATAACCCACTCAGCCAGGCGATTGGTGGAGGGAAAAGCAAATTCCTTCGGCAACCAGTACCGGGAATCATCCCTGGTTTCGGAGGCACTTCGCATGACCGTTGGCGCACGCCAGGTTCTGATGGGGAAGGTTGACGACTCGCTTGAGCGATCCGATTGCGCAGGCGTGGGATTGGTCAACGATTCCTGAACGTCAAGGAACGTGGCCATGAGCGGCTTGCCGTCAAAAAAATGCCTCGGGGCGGTTCCAACCATCCAATGATTGGATGTCGCAAGGTCGCAACTGATCAAAATGACGACCGCATATCCCAGCCGGGCAAAGTAATGTTCGTGCTTTCGTGATTGTTCCTGGAGGGAAACGGGTTTGTCCGAACGCTCCATCAAGTGTAATTGTCTCGAAAAAATGCGCACGATGACAAAAAATACGAACAAGACATTCAGCACGTGCACGAGGGAAAACGCCGCTTCCCCCAGAGCACGGTCAACCACAAAACCACCGAACACCGGATCGTCAGGAACCTGTGCGGCCAGCCAGACCCAGAAGCGGGAGACCAGGACCAAGGGGATCAACAGGAAGCTGACAAAAATCAACAATCGCGTCAATCCCAACAGGGATTTGCGATATTTTCGCTGCTTGTTGCGCATGTCGGTCAGGTGCATCGGCTCGGAAGCGTCCGGGATGCCGAACATCGTGTCAAAACTTCGCGCGGACAGCAACGAGAGCATCAACGCCGCGACTGTCAACAGTTTGGCCGGGTAGCGAAACTGGTCATAACCGGGCAACATTAGCGAAAACAGCCAGTAAACCCCGCCGAAAGGACTGCCAAGCCCGGTCATGTCGGGACCTCCACCGACAAGCGAGAGCGTCTGGTTGACCACCCAGCCCAACCCGAAATATCCGAAACTGCCTGCCAGGAAGATCAAAAACGACCAGGAAAGCCAACTCGTCAACGGCGTGGTTTTGCGAAATCGCAATGCGGAAACCGCCAACAGGAACGGGATAATCCCCATATAGAGCGAAGGCGACCAAATTCCCGAACAGGGCCATTTTTTCGAGATGGCGGTTCCCCAGTTCGTATTGATCGGGAACATGCGCCCGTTCGCGTTGGGCCAAACGTATTCGATCAACCGCCAGGGACCGATGCTGAAATTGTAACGCGTCCGTGTCATGCCTGACTGTTGCGTTTCTTTGGCGGCCAGTCCGGCCTTGACCTGATCCCAAGCCTGATGTTTCTCATGCTCACGGTAGCCGCGTTCCAAAACGACGAGGCTTCGCCAAAGTGAGGCAGGCTGATCTTCGAGGTTACGGTCGCCGTTGGCCCCCAGTTCGAGCGACGGCAGCCATTGGACTGCGGCAAGCATGGCACCGACCAAGAGCGAAAAGCCCAACAAGAGAAGCGGTCGCGACCGGAACGAACGGTTGCCGTTGCCGAGCGCGTTGAACGCCCCGGAACCGGACGACGTGTTCGATTCGAACAGGGACAGTACGGAATTGGTGGCCATGCTCAAGCGGCTGTCGGTCAACGTTTTTTTGCTGTTCTGATGATAAAAAAACATGAGCAACAGGATCAAAATCAGTGCATGCCAGGCCATTTGCGGATCGCCTCCCAAAATGAACATCGCAAACACGATTCCCAAGGCAACCATGGCAGAAACCCGCCGCGTTGTTAGCATGATGTCCGCCTGACGGATGGCTTCCGGAAGCCAGGCCGCACCGACCAAAAAGACAACATTGCTGTATTGAAACAGCACACTGCCCCCAAACACGTAGGACAGGGTCGCAATGGTTGCCGCAGGCCGGGAACCGCCGAAATGCCGTGCCAGGCGGTAACAACTCCATGCCGCGAGCAGGACATGCCCGATCACGTAGAGGTGGTAGGCATGATAGGGGGAAATCGGGAGAAAATACACCAGCTTGCCCGGGTAGAACACCGACGAAACCGGGTTGGCCAGAAGCGGTTGGCCAAGATTCTCATAAGGGTTCCAAAGCGGCACGCGTCCGGCTTGCCATTCCGACTGAACGTACTCGAACAGGGGCGGGTAAAAATGCGCCCCGTCACGAAAGGCGATATGCTCCCCCAGAAACAACACCCGCCAGAAAAAAACCGTCGTGACCACTCCAACCGCAAACAGACACCACCACGGCACACACTTCGAAAGCCGTGCCATGCCATGCAACAAGGGGTACCGAGGGTTGTGATGGCCGTCAGTCTTCATAAACGATAACGATTCTTGTCCGGCAAAAGACAACAAAATTTGATTTTTGTGCGAATTGATATATCGAAAAAAAACACATTATCATTTTACACAAAATGACGGTCACAATCAAGGCATCAGGCTTTCGTCCCAAAATTTCATTCCAGGCAGGACGGCCATCCATGCCATGATTGCCGCAAGAAACAGCAGCCGGGAACAGCAGCCGGGAACGCAGTGAGGTCACAAAGTGACCGAACGGAGTGACCGGAGAGTGCGGTTGCCAGTTCAGAATTCACGTCATCACCACGTTTTCTTTGCACTCCACCGGTGGTTCTTCACCGAGAAAACGCCAGGGGTGAACTGCCGCCATCTCCCACGCTTGCTCGAACGTCAGCCAGCCGTTTTGAACCGTTTTTTCGACGATTTGCCGCAGGGACAGTGCCGAACCGGCCAGCAGTTGCCCGTTGTCGGCCAGATGCAAGCGGCCTTCCGCCGTGAGCACCACTTCGCCGCCAATCGGGGAAGTGTATTGTCCCGGCGGCATCCCGGCAAACTTCGTACAATCACTGACGAGAAAAAGCCGTTCCCCTTTGACCTGCCGGAACACGTCAAATACGGATCGCGGGAGGTGAAACCCGTCGGCAATCGCACTGGCCCAAAGTTGCGGCTGTGCCAACTGGTCCCAGACCGGATTCGGATGACGCGGCAACAGGGTCGGAAGACCGTTGCCCAAATGCGTCGAAAGCGTCGCTCCGCAGGTCACAGCGGCGGTAATTTGTTCCGTGGTCGCAAGCGTGTGTCCGATGGCAACCCGTATTCCCAGCTCACAAGCACGTCGGATCATTCTGTCGCTGTCCGGCCATTCCGGTGAAAGCGTCATCAGGCGGATCATGCCCCCGGCCAGTTCCTGCCAGCGTTCGGGCAATCGGACATCGGGCGGACGGACGTACTGTTGCGGATGTGCCCCGCGTGCCCCGTCGTGCGGCGAAATGAACGGCCCCTCAATATGCAAGCCGACAATCCGGGCGCAACGTATGCCATCACCGGTATCGCCGGCTGTCTGACTGTCAAGTTGCCGTGCCGCCTGCGAAATGACGGTGATGAAATGCTCAAGCATATCAACGTCATTCGTAATCAGCGTCGGCATGTAGTACCACACCCCTTCGGCGGCCAGGCTTTCGGACACCGTTCGCACCTGTTCCGCAGTCAATTCCGGGTGATTGAAATCGACGCCCTGAAAACCGTTGACCTGCCAATCGGCCAATCCGGAGAGTTGTCTTTCATTCATCGTGGCATGTTCCTTGATTCCATGCAAAATATCAAGAAACACCGCCATTGTCAAGGCAATATGCTTTGCCCCTACAGAGTGAAGATTCTTCTGCGGCCTTTGCGCCCTCTGCGTGAAAGAAAATCAAAATAGAAAAGAGATTTCACGCAGAGACCGCAGAGAGACTAAGGGAAAGTTTTTTTGGGGAGTATTCGATGTTACTAAGGGAGTGGCGGCAAGTCACCCTTTGGTAACTCTGCGTCGCCTCTCCCTTCGGTATTCCCTGAGTAACTCTGCGCCCTCAGCGGCCTCTGCGAGAAATCCATGATGGGTCCTTTGTTTTTTGACGGTTGCCAATGATGGCTCTTGGCTCACCAGCGATGGCACTTGGCTCACCGATTGGAGTCCCACCGGCTCCCATCCCGATTCGCGCGGAGATATTTTGCCCGGATAAATTTCGACGCCCAACTGGTTGTGATTGCGATTTTTTGTTAAACTTTCTCATTGTGGCGGTTCCTTGAAAAATGATGGTTAATCTTAACACTCACCATTTTCCATGACCGCCACTACTTTTCAACCATACA
>WRMR01000355.1 GCA_009776995.1 Planctomycetaceae bacterium
GTGGCTGACCGGATGGCACTCCTCATGTCGGAAAAACGCTACGCCTCTCAGGATCGCCTGACACTGATGTTCGCGGCTTTGTTGCACGACGTCGGCAAACCCGTGACGCTACTTGAACGCGAGCCGGGAGTCTGGCTTTCGCCAGGGCATCCCGAAGCCGGAGTGCCGTTGGCGCAACGTTTTCTCGAAACCATGAAGGCGCCCGGATGGCTGGTGGAACAGGTCTTGCCGCTGGTTCGCGAACACCAGGCACATCTCCGGTTGCCGCGCGACGAAATGCCGTCCGACACAATGATCCGGCGTTTGGCTCATCGCCTGGTTCCGGCCAATATGCGGTTGTGGGGCGATCTCGTGGCCGCCGATACATGCGGTTGCGATAACGACATGACTGCCCTTTCGCCGCAACCCTGGCTTGACACAGCCAGGCGTCTTGGCATTGATGAAGACCCGCCGCGACCGATACTCCGGGGTCGTAACCTCATCGCCTTGGGGATGGAACCCGGTCCTGATATGGGCGTCATTCTCAAAACCGCATTCGAAGCCCAACTCGATGGCGAGTTCCTCACACAGGAAGACGCGGTGGCTTGGTTGAAAAACCACATCACCGCGCGATGAGGTAAGTGCATTTTACCGCAAAAACTAAAGCCGGAATGAAGCCGATACTCCGGCGCAATGATGGGATTTTTTCGGTCACTAATTTTTCTAATCGTTTCGTACATTGAGGGGCAGTTTTTTTGTTCCTCCGAGTGACGCGGCGGTGAACAGGTTTTGTAGCCAGTTATCGGCGTAGCGTTTGCCGTTGAGTCGTTCGGCGGGGCATGTGGCACCGTCGTTGTCCTTGATCGATTTTTTGCACCAGGGCCAGTAGTTATGCAGGATCGCCCAAGCCCGGCTTCGTCAATTACTCGAATGCAATGTTCCATGAAAATGTTGACCGCGATCAAAGAATTCATTTTGACTCCGCATCAAACGGTCGAGCATGTTACTCGTCGCGTGGCCATCAGGGTGATCGTACCACACGCTCCAATGTCCCGACTTCACACACAAGTCCAGCACCTTTTCCAACACCACACCGCTCAAATGCAACGGTGCCCATTCCCGCAACCGCCGAATGCGTTGCCCCATAATCGCCCGTGTTTCCGCGTGATAAACGTTCCAAACACGTTCGCCGATGTCGAAAAATAATGCCTTCAAGTGTTTTCGCGGTGAAAAAGAACAACTGTGGACAGTAATCATTTTTCTTGGATAAGGCAGACAACCATGTCAAAACTTACGGTTTTGTTTTTCTTTGTTTCCGCCATCTTTTGGTTTGGCCACTTTGCCGTGGACGCCGGGGATTCCATTCCGTGGTGGGATGATTTTCCAACGATCATTCAGGTGTCGGATGCCAAACGCGCCGCAGAATCAAACGCTTCGGTTGTTCTCAGCGGAGTGGCCGACGATCCCTGTTGGGGAACGTTCCAGCAACGGCAGCGAATGGTTCACAACAAAAACGACCTTGATCAAATGCACGTCAACGGGCAAAAGGTGATGACCTGGTTCGAAGGTTTTGGCACGGCCCAGTCGAACGTTGCCGAGTTTCGGAAGAATCCGGACGGTACCTGGGTGAAAATGTCGCAGGATCAATCGTTGTCGGCTGTTTTCAACAGTCATTGGAGTTGGCAGAACTTCAAGGGGGTGGGAGAGATTCGGTGGATTGGCATTCCCAACTATTTTGACGTAGATGATTTTGTTGCACCCTGGACGCGGTTGCATCCTGATTTCGGTTGCCCGCCGATGATCTACCCCGATGGTGCCATTGCGCAAGGCTACGACGGTTCCCCTTCCGACCCGCGAAACAGCCGGATTTGGGACGCGGGATGCTCGAAAAATGTACTCGGAAATGTCACATTCGAATACAGCTTCAACGACATCGTCAACAAATTGGATACGAACACATGGCAGCTTACCGGTCCCCTGGATGGACTTGTCAAAACGGAGGAAGAGCATCTTGGCGTCCCTGATCCGGGTTTCACGCCGGAAGAATGGAAGAAACTCAAGTCGAACAATTACGCCGGGGTGGTTGCCGCCGGGAAAGACTCCGGATGTCCGGTCTGGATGGAGTATCTCAAGGCGTCGTTGAAAGACGCCCTGACCGCTGACATCGACGGACTTTGGGTCGATAATTATTCGCCGTGGGACAGTTTTAACGCCACCCCGGTTCTCAAGGCGTTCGGCGAATGGTCCGTCGCAGGGTTCCGGTCCTTTCTGCAAAAATCGCTGACGCCGGAACAACTCAGGGAACACCAAATCACCGATCTCGCGGAATTCGACGTCCGTCTCTATTTGCAGAAAAAATGTCGGGAGTTCGGCGGCGATCCCACACGGCTTTCCGATCCTCACTGGCGCGACAGCCGTTGGCAAAACGACCTGATCTGGCGGGCGTATCTCGTTTATAAACGCCAACTCGGGACCGCCGCGTTCGAGAATTATTATGCGACCGTCAAACGCATCGCTTCGGAAGCCGGCAAGCCCGATCTTTTTGTTTCCGGCAATGACATTCCGATTTATTCACTTGGCTGGATTCGCGGGGAACTCGACATGGTCAGCACCGAACTGACCTGGGGTTGGCACCTGACGACCGGTCCGCGCGGAATTATGCCGCCCCCCCTGGGGAGCTACGTGTTTGTCGCGAAACTCGGCCGGGAACACGCCAAAAGCCGGTTTGTCAACGCATGGTACTACGTGCCCAGGGAACAGGAGGAAAAACCGAACATCGCCCGTGTGATCAACTATCAGGGACTTGCCAATCATCTCCTCCCGATGCCGCAGTATTCTTCTCACACGCTTGGCAATCCGGAAGTCAATTCAGCGTTCTTTCAGTTTATCCGGGAGATTCGTCCCATTGTGCGCGAACGTGTTCCTTATGACGAGCAGGTCGGACTCTTCTATTCGTCCTCCACACAAGTGATGGAAATGCTCCCCGGCGGGTTCCGCGATCATAACAACCAGCCGCACAGTTTTTCCTACTATGGTTGGGGGACAATCCTGAGTCAGCTTCATTACGGTTGGCGGGCAATCCCACAGTGGAAACTGACGGAGGAAAACCTTGCCCCGCTCAAGGTGCTGATCATTCCCAATGCGACGGTGTTCGACCGGAAACAGCTTCCCATTTTGGAAAAATGGGTCGAGAACGGAGGAAAACTCGTCATCTCCGGTGATTTTGCAACGCGACATGACGAAGACCGTCTCTTTGATGTTGCATCGGAACCGTTGCCCGAACCTTTTGTTGCGGACAAGGCCGATTCCATCCCGCTTGGTCAGGGTACAGTCTTTTTCCTGAAAAAAGACCCCGGTTACAATTATTACATGCTTGCCGGAGAGCGTTTCCAGGAACTGGAAGCCATGAAACCACGACTCCGCGAGATGTTCGAGCCGGAACTTTGGCGGCTTCACGCCCCGGATGTTCCGCCGCAAGTCGGAATCACGCTTTACTGGGATTCCTCAAAGCTGTTTATTGATTTGAACAACACCGGTATTGACACGAATTCCGACACCATCACGCCGACCGGAGAAATCGTTTTCGACGTTGAAATTCCTGAATTTTTGCATCAAGAGCAGTGGGACTTGCTGATTCTCTCACCGGATCAGACGCCGATTGTTGAAATGGAACGGCTCGGAAACAATCGTGTTCGTTTCAAGGCCGGTTCTTTTGATGTTTACGCGTGTCTCGTGCTGGGAAAGTGACTTTGACCGGGATTATTTGCAAAAAACAGCAGCCGGGAACGCAGAACAGTAGCCGGGAACGCAGAGAGGTCACGAAGTGACCGAACGGAGTGACCGAACGGAGTGACCGAACGGAGTGACCGAACGGAGTGACCGAACGGAGTGACCGGAGAGAGCGGTTTCCATCCCAAAATCGATCACTCTGTTGCGTTCAGGGTAGCTGTTGACGCTTCCACCCAACCGAAGGTTGGTGCCACTTGGGAGTCTCGCCAAAATAACTTGTACATTTTCATCAGAGCCGCGAGAGTTATCGAGCGGAATAACCGCTCCGTTACCGTCGCGGCTCTGATTTACCGAACAACTGATTTTGGCGTGAGTCCTTACTGGTGGTTACGATGATACAGCACATTTTTTTTCGATGTGTTACATTTTTTGTGACGAGTGAGTATAATAACCGGTAAGTTCTCGAAGACTATTTTCCCATCACCTTTCCCTCAAAGGAGAAGAATGCATGTCAAAAACCATCCCATCATCAAATCGTCGCGAGTTCATGAAAAAGGCAACTCTGGCCGCAACGGCGGGAACACTGGCCGTTTCAGGGCTTTCCCGACGGGTTCACGCAGCGGAGGACAACACAATCAAAGTGGCCCTTGTCGGTTGCGGCGGCCGTGGAAACGGTGCCGTTCTCCAGGCACTTTCGACCGAAGGACCGACAAAACTCGTGGCAACGTCCGATTTTTTCGCGGCCAAAGCCGCCGCCTGTGTCGAAATGGTCAAAGAACAGTATCGCGACAATCCCGACAAGGTCGATGTCCCCAAAGAACGACAATTCGCCGGACTTGCCGGTTACAAACACGCCATTGACGCCGTCGGGCCGGGCGGGGTCATCCTGTTGGCCACACCACCGACGTTTCGCCCCTTGCACGTTGAGTACGCCGTCGAAAAAGGCGTCCATGTTTTCATGGAAAAATCGTTCGCGGTCGATGCGCCGGGCATCCGCCGGGTTCTCAAGGCAGGCAAACTCGCCACGGAAAAGAATCTCAAAGTGGCCAGCGGTCTGATGAGCCGCCACTCTTACGCGCTCGATGCGGCCATGGAGCAGATTCACGGCGGTTTGATCGGCGATCTGGTCACCTGCTGGGCATACCGCGAACACGGTGCCATCGGACTGGCACCCAAGCAACCGAACGAATCGGAGCTGGCCCACCAAATTCGTAATTACAGCAATTACACCTGGATCAACGGAGGGTTTATCCTGGACTGGCTGATCCACAATCTCGACGTTTGTTGTTGGGCGAAAAATTCACTGCCGGTTTCCGCTCAGGGACAAGGTGGTCGCGCGTCGCGAAGGCAAAAAGACCAGGTTTTCGACCATTACGCAATCGAATACCGGTTCGGCGACGGCACGACCTTGTTCGCCCAGGGCAGACACATTGACAACTGCTGGGGGTTCTTCGGCTCCAAATTACATGGGGTGAAAGGAGCTGCCATCCTCGGGGAAGGCATTAGCAAGCCGAAAATTTACAAATCCTGGCAAACCACCGACGCGAACGTGATTTGGGAACACACCGGCGAGTTCAATAATTTTTACCAGACCGAGCACGACAAGCTGTTCGCCGCAATCCGCAACGACACGCCTTATAACGAGGCCGAACGCAGTGCCCATTCGGCGATGGTCGGCATTCTCGGACTGATGGCCGCAGAAACGGGGCAGGAAATCACCTGGGACGACGCCATCGCGTCCAATGTGGAACTCGCACCGGGACTCGA
>WRMR01000356.1 GCA_009776995.1 Planctomycetaceae bacterium
AAAGCGCGTGATGATATGCGAGGGCTTTTGTCCGATACGGAGCGAAAAAATATTGAGTCCATTTCCTGCTTTCATGGTTATGATCGGCAGCGAAGGGATAGGGAAGACGACCTGTGCCGCCAACGCACCGAAACCCATTTTTGTTGCCACAGAAGATGGCCTTGATAGGGAGCACAACACCGCGCTCCGGTCACTCCATTCGTTTCACTCACTTCGTTCCCGGCTGTTGTTGGCGGTGTGCGGTATATTCCGGTACGACCGCTCGTTGACACTCGCGGCTCTGGGTTTTATTCGGTTACGCCGTGACTGTACTACCTTGGTAATCCAAGCACAAATGTGAAACTGTTCTTTCCCTTCTGAATCTCCGCCTCCATTGGAGTCGTTTCCGTTTTGGCAA
The DNA here is from genome assembly GCA_009776995.1 of Planctomycetaceae bacterium. Classification (GTDB taxonomy): domain Bacteria; phylum Planctomycetota; class Planctomycetia; order Pirellulales; family Thermoguttaceae; genus WRMR01. The sequence continues at coordinate 398 of WRMR01000356.1, forward strand.
ATTTGATTGGCAAAAGGTTCAGCTCAACACCATCATCAATCATCTTCTTGACAAGCGTCACTTTGTATCTGCCGGGTTCAAGTTGCAACTGAAATTGACCATCGCTATCAGTCACAGCAGCACTTGTTTTCGCCTTCGGCTCATTTGGCATGAAAGTAACGGATGCTCCTTCAAGCGGCAATCCACCTAGGGTGACAGTTCCAGAAACTGAGGACGTTCCTTCTTCCCCGCGAAACCGCTCCTCGTACATGATGTCACCGATTTTTCGCACCGCCGCAATGGTTTCCGGGTAGGGCGAATCGCACGCGGTCAGCAAGCCGATCTGGTAATTCTCACCGTCACCCCGACCGGTGGTCGCCTGATCCATGTATTGGAACCAGTGCGTACCGACAAGGAAGCGATTGTTAAGAGCCGAACGCACGTATTTTTCATAAGCGGCGGCACGGGCTTCCTGCGATTCGACCGGGCAAAGACCCGTGTGAAACATCCCGCGATCGAGCGCGCCGAAATGAAACTCGCCGATGATGCACGGCTTGTCGATTCCTTCGGGCAACGTGAAATCGTCGAGATCGTACTTGTATTGGTTGAAGCTGATGACATCGCAGTATTTCGCCGCTTCGGCCGTTGCGACATGATTGCCCCAGGCGAAGCGACAGCCCAGGTACAGCTTGTCCGGGCAGGCCGCTTTCAATTCTTCGTTGATCACGCGGAAATAACACTCGGCAATGATACGGTAGCCTTCGATCAGATCATCGCGGGCACGTCGTTCGTCCGGTTTGACGGTCGATTGCAACAGGGCGTCCCAGCTTGCATATTGACTTCGCCATGCGGCATTCAGCTTTTCGATGGTCTCGTATTTTTGCCTGAGCGCATCAATGATAGCAATTTTGGCCGGTTGATCGGCGGGCGACGTGAGTGCCGCAAGCGACAGCGAGGTTTCGTTGCCCCAACTGATTTCGTTTTGCACGAAGTAGCCGATACACCAGGGATCGCTCCCCGAGGTTCGCGCCGCTTGCGTGGCCGACCTGCGAATCGTCTGACGGAATTGCGGGTCGAAGGGATCGATGAATTGCCCCCAATAGCCTTCGCTGCCGCGTATCGATTGGGCATTGATGTTCAGCGTTTCCGTGTAGGGCGTGCGCTGCATCCGGTAAAATTGTGCCGACGACCAGTTGGCAATCGTGTTCATCCCCCAGCTTCGCAGACGCTGATGCACGAGGTCATTGTAGGTGTCGGCCCAGTTTTCGCCGTACTTGCGAATAATGTTCGCCTTCGAAATATCAAAGGTTTGGTACGTGCCTCGGCCTTCGTAATAATTGTGCGGAGCCCAATTCCCGGTTCCATAACACGAGGCAAACAGCCCGTCGCGCGGCGGCAGTTCGGCGAAATAAAATTCGCGGTCGGTGATCGGTGTGACCGCGTTGCCGGTGATCACGCAATCGGTTCCGTGCGACCAGAACAGGCAACCTTCGGGATCGACCAGCCACCATTTACCGTCAACGTTCTCCGGGCGAAAATGGCCGGTCGCTTTGAGTTTCGGTCCGGCCGTCCAGCCGCCGTACTGGTTGCGGTCTTTCGGTGACGGATTGGCTGCAAGGTCGGCCTTTTCCATTGCAAATGCCGCTTTCAAATCGTCGTCATTCCTGATCTTTCCCGGCCAGTCGCGGTGCATGAACTGACCGTATTTGTCGATCATCGGGAAAAACTTGTCCGCCGGTATTCCCGCCAAATCCGACACTTCCGAGGGGATTGCGGCAATGCGTTCGACGCTCCAATGACGTTCAACGCCCGACTGGTTCATAAACAGGATCAACTGGGAAATCTCTTCGGGGTCAAAGGTGCTGTTCGAATGGGGTTGCATCGCAAACGGATTGCCGCGCATTGCGAAAAACTTGCCTTGCAATTCCTCCGGCATTTTCACGGGCAGTTGATATTGCCAAATTTTCCTCTCGCCCGGCGCAAGAGTCGTGCTGGTGGTCGATGTGTTCCGCATGTTGTCCGAGGGACGCGGCGAATCCAGCCGGCAATTCAGCGTCAGCGGACGGTCGTCATGGTTGGTCACAATCAACATCATTTCGTGGCTGCCGGGAAGCTGCCAATTGCCCTGCAAGACAATCCCCGGCCATTGATTTTCAAGACCTGTCGTTATCAAGAGTTGACCGCCATTCAGTTCGGTCGTAACACCTTGAGGAGTCGCCTTGTTGTTATCTTTTGCGTCAAAGAACACAACATCCGACGCAATCAATGAGGCACAAAACATTTGCGCCAATAATAGCACGGCAAATACAATTTTTTTTGTCATGGCACTTGTCTCCTTTTTCACGGTTTCTCATGAAAATGAACTGTTCGATTAATTCGATTAATCAGAGCCGCGACGGTAACGGAGCGGTCATTCCGCTCGATAACTCTCGTGGCTCTGAAACTCTCGCGGTTCTGACTGAAATGTTACGCGCAGTTTTGCGCAACTTCTATCCCCTGCGTTGTGAAAGGACGTCGGCTTCGTATTTGCGGACATCATCAATCCAGGCCGTTCCCACAGGCACGTTGTGTTGGGCGCAGTAATAATCCCAAACCGCCCCAAAAGGCATCGTCTTGAGTTCTTCGAGCATGGCAAGCCGGCGTGTGTAATCGCCCTCGTTTTCCCATTTTCTCATCTCGGCCAGCGGTTCGAGCATCGCGGCCAGCAGGGCTTTGATCATGGAACGTGTGCCGATCACCCAAGCGGCGATGCGGTTGATGGTTGCGTCAAAGAAATCGAGTCCGATGTGCGTTCGGCCAAGCAGATCGTTGCGAACCAACTCTTCGGCAATGCTCCGCAGATCATCGTTCCAGATGACAACGTGATCACTGTCCCAGCGAACCGGGCGGCTGACATGCAACAGAAATTCGTCCACAAAAAGCGACATGCTCGACAATTTATCCGCAATGCCTTCGGACGGGTGAAAATGTCCGGCGTCAAGGCAAATCAATTTTTTCCGGCTCATCGCATAACCCATGAAAAATTCGTGGGATCCGACGACATAAGTTTCTGAACCAATTCCGAACAGTTTACTTTCGACGGCATCGAGTTCGAATTTCGGATCAATTTTTTCGGCAAAAATTTTGTCAAGCGACTCAGCCATGCGTTGACGCGGAGCAAGGCGATCAACCGGGATGTCCTTGAAACCGTCCGGCATCCAGAAATTCACAACCGACGACGTGCCGAGTTGTTTGCCCATTTCTTCGGCAACTTTCCGGCAGGCAATCCCGTGACGCACCCAAAAATCGCGGATGTCCTTATCCGGTGATGAAATCGTAAAACCATCGGCTGACTTGGGATGCGAAAAATACGTCGGATTGAAATCGAGTCCCAACCCGTTCGCCTTGGCCCAGTCGATCCAACCTTGAAAGTGTTCCGGGCGGATTGCGTCACGCTCAACCTTCTTGCCCTGGTTTTCCAGGTAAATTGCGTGCAGGCTGAAACGATGCTTGCCGGGAATCATTTTGAACGCAACATCAGCATCCGCCCTGAGTTGCTCCGGTGTTTGGGCTTTGCCGGGATAGTTTCCTGTCGCAAGAATCCCACCGTCGCTGATCCCACTGGCGGACTCAAACCCGCTGACATCATCGCCCTGCCAGCAATGAAGCGAAATTTTGATATTTGCCAGTTTTTTCATGGCGGCATCGGTATCCACGCCAAGTTCGGCATAACGTGATTTGGCCAATTCGTAGGCTTGTTCCACTGCACTCATTGTTTGCTCCTTAAAGTCATCAAAGCGTTTGTTGTTATCATTTCCCATCTCAAACGATAGCGAAACCCATTCAATTATCTGACATTCATCTCCAATTACAACACTGACGACCGGGATGCCGCAATTTTTTCTCATAAAAAACAGGTTTTTGCCCTTCATGGTGAATAAAGAAAAGGACTGACATGAGCGGCTACCCGAATCGTTGATTTCGGTCTTGCGTCAGATGTCGAAATTTTGGAAAATACTCAACCAGGGTATTTCGCCATCAATCCTTTTTTGTTGAATTATTGTGCGCAACATCATATTTCTGCTAATATTATGTCTTTTTTCGACAGCGGACGGTTGCTTGAGTCTGCGGGACAATGTGCCGGGACTTTCCAACGTGTCGCCCGAACCGAACCCCATGTTTGTGGTGTCGGACAAGCACGATGACGTCTGGGATCGCGTTGTTGACGCAGTGGACGACTATTTTGACATTGATCGCGAAGACCCGGTTCGCATGTACGGAAATCTTCCTTCCGAAGTCACGGAAGGCCGCATTGATACCCATCCACGAATTGCCGCGACGTATCTTGAGCCGTGGTTTCAAGATTCGGTCACACAGGAAGAACTGCTGGAAAGTACATGTCAGACGATCCGCCGCCGTGCAACGGTGCGAGTCGTGCCGGAAAACAGCGGTTTTTTGATATTCGTATCGGTTTATAAAGAATTGGAAGACCTCCAGCGGCCCCTGGGAGCAAACAGCGGTGCTGCCAGCTTTACGTATGTTAATTCCATCAATACGATGACAAATATCGGGAGCGACGCCCCGACTTCTTACGGTTGGATTCCAATGGGCCGGGACACGGCTCTGGAACAACGCATTCTTTTGAAAATCCGTCACAATATCGACACGCCGCCGATAACGATTCATTGAATCGATCCTCTTGAAATCCGGTGATATTTTTGCGACAATGGTTGTCATCATCGTTTGCGATTGAAATCGGTCGCAAATCCATTCACATCACACCAGCAGGAGAAAAACATCATGAAACGTTTGACACATTGGGGAATTTTCGTATCGGTTTGTTTTGCGATGACACTGGCCGCCATCGCCCAGGAAAAAAGCGTTGCCTTGACGCCGGTGCCGCGCAGTGACGACTGGTGGCAGAAGCGTCACGCCGAAAAAGTCGAGCTGATGAAACAGGGCAATGTCGATCTTCTGATGATCGGCGATTCGATCACGCACGGCTGGGAAGGACAGCAGGAAGTCTGGGACACGTTTTACGCCGGCCGCAGGATTCTCAACTACGGGTTCAGCGGCGACCGTACCGAAC
>WRMR01000357.1 GCA_009776995.1 Planctomycetaceae bacterium
TAATCATTAGACTTACAAAAAAAACGAAATTCGGTGGAATCAAAGTCAATACCTATATTGCCTGGTTTGCTATTACCTGCGCAAAATAAAAATTGTACCAAAAATAAACAGAAAAAACATCAAACCAGGCAAAGATAATTGCCCTACAATCATTTTTGTTTTCTGTTTGATAAATTTGCTTTGTTTTCCAACTTAAAGTTCGTTTTTTCTCGAATTTTGTTTACACCACAAGTTTTTCGTTGACAACCCAAATTGCCCTGCTTAAAATTGGTGATACAAGTTAATGCGAAAATTTTGCGTTCCCGGCGCATTATTCTCAGGCGTAAACACAATTCACTTTTCAAGGAATCACCGTCATTCCGCAAGCGGCAGAGGAGCGTACTTATCATGGCTCGAGGCGAATCACAAACCCTACTCATCTGGACGATCATTTTCCTCATTTTCTCGTTGATCATGATCATTGTCACCTTTGTTATACGGTCGAAATATACGGAAGCGGCTTCGCAGTTGGCGGAAGCGACTTCGAAAAACAATCAGTTAACGTCTGAGAATGGCACACTGAAAACGGAAGGTGGCAAACTGCGGGAACTGATCGGCCACCCTGCTGCGGACATGCCGATGGCAGACATTGAAACGGCATTTACTGACAATATGAAGCTTTATTCCCCCGCCTTACCCCCGGAAGGCTCGTCCTATCTCTCGGTTTTGAAAGACCTGTCTGCTTCCTACACGAATCAGATCAAAGAGAATGAAAGGTTGACCGGCACAAATTCCAGGTTGCAGACCGAAATTCAATTGAATAACACCAAAAAGGATGAGCTTCAGCGGGACTTTCAAGCCATGGTCGATCAGGCCAATGCGGATTTGGCAAAGGAACAGGAAAACCACGCAGACCAAATCGCCAGGATGACGGACGAAAACACGAAACTCAAGGAGTATGCTGACACTGCCATTGCCGCCGCCATCTCCAAGCGGGATGAAGCGGTTGTTGACCAGAGGAAAGCGGAAGCAGTACGCGATAAAGTCTTGGATATCAACGTGATCTTGACGTCCACTGTGGCTGAAATTGACTCGCCCATACCGACTTATTCGGATGCCGAGATTCTTTGGGTCAGTTCCGACAGTAAATATGTGCGTGTCAATCTTGGCTCGAATCACGGGTTGCGTCCGCGAATTCCCTTTAGTGTTTACAGTGCGGATGTCAAGGAAATCTCCGTTAATTCCAGCAAGGGGACAATTGAGATCATTAAAATCATTGATAACACCACCGCCGAAGCCCGTGTGACGAGGGATATCTTGATCAATCCCATCATTCCGGGCGACATTATCTACACGCCGATCTGGAAACCCGGACAGAACATCCATGTTGCCCTGTCGAGCGGTCTTGATCTGGACGGAGACAGCGTCCCCGACCCGCACAAAGCCATCATGCTGATAAAAATGTGCGGCGGCGAAGTGGACGCCTATATTGATGACCTGACTGGTGAAATGAGGAACGAAAACGGCAAGATGGTTCGAGAGGCCTTTCTTGTCGGGGAAATCGGCCGTGAAACGCGTTACCTGATTACCGGCAACCCTCCCGATACCGATTCGTCCGAGACACTGTTTAACGCGTACCGCGAATTGGAGAATGACGCCAAAAATCATGGCTTGATCATCATTTCCCTCAAAGACATGCTCAAGCTGATGGGACAGCATCCCCAGTCGGAAACCGTTGGATTCGGTCCGCGAAATCGCGCGATCAACACTTACGAAATGCAACCGGATGTGGTCAACCAGCGGATGCCCGGAAAAGTTTTCGACAAGTATGAAAACCCGGATGCGGAACCGCCCGCAAACAACAAAACCCCGATTTCCCCGCTGTTTAACCAGCGTAAAGTCACGCTTCCGTCCGGTGCGGTCTCCCCGCTGTTCCAGCCAAAATCCGCAACCAGCAAGGACATTGAAAGCAATTAGGACTCACGCCAAAAATCAGCTGTTCGATTAATAGACTTGTTCGGAAACCCAGAAATGTAATTGCCCATTTTTCCAAAAATCAACAACATGGGTAGTTTGGGTAGAAATCTATTGAGTTTCCGAATAAGTCTAATCAGAGCCGCGATGGTTACGGAGCGGCCATTTCGCTCGATAACTCCCGCGGCTCTGATTCGGCAACCACGATCTGACTGCCACGTAAACCACCGTTCCACCGTAGCCAACTACGAAATGCCGGGAATAACGAACTTTTTGCAAAGATCGGCAATTTCCGCGCGAATGGTCGGGGCAACAGCGTCGATGTTCGCGATGTTTTGGCATACGCGGTCGATCCAACCGGCGACCATTTCCATCTCGGCTTCCTTCATGCCCATCGCGGTTAGTGAAGGTGTGCCCAAACGGACTCCACTGGTCACAAACGGGCTACGGTGATCGCCCGGCACCATGTTGAAATTGGAGATAATGCCCGATTTGGCCAACGCCTGGGCGGCGTCTTTGCCGGTAAATTCCTTTTTGCGGAAATCGAGAATCAACAGATGCGTGTCCGTTCCGCCGCCAGCGAGGTCATAACCGCGTGCCAGTAATCCGGCGGCAAGTGCCTTCGCGTTTTTGACGATCTGTTTGCCGTATTCCTTGAATTCCGGCGTCATGGCGTCCCTGAACGCAACGGCCATGGCCGCGATGATGTGCATGTGCGGCCCGCCCTGCAAGCCGGGGAACACCGCACGATCAACCCGCTTGGCAAGGTTCAGCTTGCTGTCCGGGTGGTACTGAGTTTGATAACGGTCTTCGATCTTCGAGAGCAGAAAGCCCGCACGTGGGCCACGTAGCATCTTGTGGCTCGTGCTGCTAATGATGTCGCAAAACGGCACCGGGTCAGGGTGGACTCCGGCAATGATGATCGCATTGATATGGGCGATGTCAGCCACAAGATAAGCATCGATTTCGTTGGCGATTTCCGCAAATTGGGCGTATTCGATCGTGTGCGGATAGGCCGTTGCGCCGACCCAGATCATTTTCGGACGTTCACTTTTGGCAGTTTCGCGGATTTGCGTCATGTCGAACCGCCCTGTTGCCGGGCTGGGGCCGTAAGGCACTTGCACGTAATCCCGACCGGAAAAGTTGACTTTCCAACCGTGCGTCAGGTGGCCGCCATCCGGGACAGGCATCCCCATGATTTTGTCACCGGGTTTCAAAATGGCACGATACACCGCCTGATTGGCAGGAGAGCCGCTATACGGTTGCACATTGACGTGTTCGGCTCCAAAGAGCTTTTTGCCGCGTTCAATGGCAAGGTTTTCGATGACGTCAACGTATTCGTAACCCTCGTAATATCGGGCACCCGGGTAGCCTTCGCAATATTTATTGGTCAGAGGCGAGCCGCAGGCTTCCATCACGCTGAACGACGCAAAACTTTCGGACGCAATCATTTTCAGCGTTGACGCTTCATAAACGGCCTGTTTTTGAATCAGGTCGTAAATTTCAGGATCATTTTGTTTTAAATGGCGATAACGCTCAACGGACTGGGGCATGGAATTTCACTTTCTTTTTCAAAAAACCCTAACGGGAATTTTTTCTCAAGTGTTTAGGAACTGGTTGGCAAGTGAGAGAAATTGGGGGGGCAATCCAAGGGCGAACATGTTATGATTCCTTGGAAATTCTTTCTCTGGAAATCAAGGAGAATAACTATACTCGCCCCCAGTCAAGATATAGCCGAATCACGTTGGATTGTCAAGTCAACACCCATGAAAACCACTGCAATCATCGTAAAAACCCTGTCAATAACCAGGAAAACGGCGATTCGCAGGCCAATCGTTATATCGTGGCCGATACGTTTCAGTGTCACGTTGGCACGGCGTTCGACGCCCATGTGGATCAAATTGAAGCGGAAAAGGGATCACGTCTTGTGCAAAACAATGAAACACAGGATCACGTAAAACAAGTGATGGTTTTTTGGATTCGGATAAATCCTTAATGTAAAAAAGACCTTTTTTCTTTCTCAACGATTTCAATCACAAAGTCATCGGGATTCTTACAGCGATTTTTCCATTTGTGCAATATCTCACGAAATACGTCACATGTTTTCCTCTCGTAGCGAAATTGCATGTGTCCAATAAGATTACATTCCGACCTGTCGCAAACATCCAGTAAATCAGGATCACGAAGCATTTTTGTCTCCCGCCAGATGGATTTCGTGGCTTGTAACAACCAATTCGGGGTGATTGGAGATCATTTTCGACGTCAGTTTTCGGCGAATCACTCGCAGTTCATCACGCAGATAATCTGAACAATCGTTCAGTCTTGCTCTACCGCCAAATTTATCCCGGAGGATTTGAGCGATAATATCCCCCAACGATTGAGGGAAAGAATCATCGCGATTGAATCCATAAGCAAGATGCGTGTTTCCATAAGTGACGATGCGATCTGACCGGGAAAGCAGGGAAAAAATGAGGCCGGATGTCCAGGGTATGTCGTTCGCAAGTTCGGGCAGGTCATCCTCACGCTCCTGAAACAAATCATCTGTTCTCGCAAACAGTGAGTTTTGTGAAATGCAATCATTCCAGTAATTCAGTGCCAGATCAAGGAGTGTCTCTGGACTATTGCGAATCTGATGTGCTGGCACTGTCGCATTTGATTGGTGCGGTGGCAACACACATTGATCTGCCACGCGTGTTATTTCGCGGACGGTTCTTGGTAGTGTGCAACTTTGTGGAGATGACCGGGATTCCAAATTGATGTTGAGACATATTTTAAGGTTGAAGGCACACCGGGGTGAAATCGTAAGCGTTCATGGTTTTTTCCCACCACGAAGGGACACGAAGAAGATGTGATAAAAGTCATTTCACGCAGAGGGCGCAAAGGATGCAGAGAGACTAAGGGAAAGTTTTTTGGGGAGTATTCGATGTTACCAAGGGAGTGGCGGCAAGTCACCCTGAGTAACCCTGTGTCGCCTTTCCCTTCGGTATTCCCTTAGTAACTCTGCGCCCTCAGCGGCCTCAGCGAGAAAATAACTTCGTGTTCCTTCGTGCCTCTGCGAGAAAGAAACTTATCATAACCCCGTGTCACCAAAAAACAAGGACTGGTCAAAAACGCGAAAATTGCTAAAATGAGGAGATACAACGCCATCATTTTGGGACAATCGGAGGATATAATGTGGTGGATGAAAGACATATTTTGGGTTATTCTCGAATTCATCATTGACAATTGCAATCCATTTTTGCCGCGTCTCGGTGTATGGTTTTGGTTGACGGTTGCTCTGATTTTTTGTGTCGCCGTCGGACTGGTGATTTATTTTTCGTTATGAATGACCATTTTCATTAGTTCTACTGTATTAACTGCGCATAACTATTTATATTTTAACGACTTACAATTGTAAAATCAGCGATTACAGCAATTTTCGATGGCTTGCCGGGTTCTGTTGAGCCAGCAAGTGGA